>JANYED010000200.1 GCA_025363315.1 Polaromonas sp. | reverse complement strand
GGCTATGCGATGGATATTTTTGAAATTTTATATCTGGCCTGTGTTTTGGCGCCGGCCGCTTTAATGGCTGGTTTGGCGGGACTGACACGGCTAAATTGGGTCTCGACACCGACAATGTGGCGCATGTTACAGGCTGTATCGATCGGCGCGATTGCCTTGACCGGATTGTCGCTTACGGCAGGCGTCAGTGGCGCGCAGTGGCCTGGGGTAGTAATAACAACACCTTTTGGCTTGGTTTTGGCCATATTGGTGCAACTACTTGGTACGGTGATCGCGGCGTTTTCTGCCCGTTATCTTGAGGGTGAGGCGAACCAGCGACGCTACATTGGTGCGCTGGCTGCTGTGCTGGCCAGTGTCCACCTGCTCTTACTGGCCGATCATTGGCTGCTACTCATCGCGGCTTGGGCCGCTGTGGGTATGGCGCTACAGCAATTGCTTTGTTTTTACCCGGATCGCCCTTTCGCCCTGCTTGCGGCCCACAAAAAACGCATTGCTGACCGGCTGGCTGACGTGATGCTGCTCGGCGCTGCCGCGTTGGCTTGGTGGGAAGTCGGCAGCGGCTCGTTGTCAGCCCTGTGGATGCATATTGCCCAGCAGGGCATGTCCATACCCTTGCAAGCGGGCGCCATTTTCCTCGTGATCGCGGTGACGCTTCGCACGGCTTTGCTGCCAGTGCATGGCTGGTTGATCCAGGTGATGGAAGCCCCGACGCCGGTATCCGCGCTGTTGCACGCGGGCGTCGTCAATCTTGGCGGCTTTGTACTGATTCGCTTCGCGCCCTTGCTTGAACAGGCAAGCGCTGCGCGAATCTTGCTGCTGGTGCTCGCCCTAGTAACTGCTGTGCTGGCAGGCATGGTCATGTTGACTCGCATCAGCATCAAGGTCCGGCTGGCCTGGTCTACCGTCGCGCAGATGGGCTTCATGATGCTCGAATGTGCGCTGGGCCTATACACGCTGGCCGCCCTGCATCTGGTTGGCCATTCGCTCTACAAAGCGCATGCGTTCCTGTCGGCATCGGAAGTCGTACGCCAGACTCGCTTGCAAGCATTGCACAGTGCTTCTTTGCCTAGAACCGCTAGCGTGGTGCTAGCCCCAGTGCTGACGATTTCGGCTGTATTTCTGGTACTCAAGCTAACGGGTCTTGCGGCTTGGCCTTGGTGGTGGAGTTTTGTGTTTGGCCTGGCCTGGGCGCCTTTGCTGTGGTTGCCTGCCGCGCAAGTCGACGGATCTGCACGCATTGCGCAATTTGTTTTTGGGCTCTTGGCGGTTATCGGTCTAACAATGGCTGCAATGGCAGCACATGCGCTGCCGCTCGGCCTTCAAGACGCTCCAGATCACCGGTTGGGATTTATCGCGCTGATAGGAATGGCTGGCTTGTATCTATGTCAGGCGTTGCTGCAAAAGCAGCCACAACTATTGTCACGCTGGCGTCGTTGGAGCTACGCGGGTTTTTACCTGGACGAGGCCTATACGCGTTTGGCGCTGCTGATCTGGCCAACTCACTGGATACCCGAGGCTCCTGCGCGCGTCGATGCTAAAGCTAATACAGGCCTTGTTACCAACGCGCCGCTGAACTGAACCGAACTGAACTGAACTAACAAACCGGAGAACCTCATGATGGACATACCGACCAAAGACGCGCCGCTAGATTCGGCGAGACTGACTCAAACCGCACCCCATTTTGAGGCACTGCATGCAAAGATCGAGCGTGCGTGCAGCCAAGCCTGCCATTCGATTGCACCTGCATGGCCGCTAGATCGCGCGATCGCTGTCAATCCTCATTGGTCGCGCATCGGCATGCCGGTGCGCAAGGTGGCCGCTCGAATGGCTGTGCTCGGCGGTATCCAGGTATTCCCAACGCGCGATCAGCAGATGATCGCCTGGCGCGCGGGTCGCATTGGGATTGCCGACCTGACCCTGGCGCTGCGACAGCTGCCTGAGACGCAGGCGGCCGGCCTTACGGCTGAACAGTGCACGCTTGCGCTGCAAGCAAGCGCGTCGCAAGTGCAATTGCCGCTGCTAATCGATGTGCTCGACAATGATCCCAATCGCCAGGCAAGATTGTCTTGGCGGCAAGCCATCACACATCAGGTAAGCCAAACCTGCGCTGCCTACTTCGATGAACATCAGGCCAGCTGGCAGCCTGAGCGCGACCAAGGGCTGTATGCCTTCTGGCGAGACACCTTGGAGCACGATCATGGCATTGGTTTGTTAATGGGCCTACCGCACATCGGCCGAGCTATCAACGCCCTTCCGGATAACGCAATGGACGCCGAGCGCTGGGTCATCGAGCGTCTGGGCCTTCCTCACATGGTGTGGGCAGATTACCTGGAGGCGGTGTTGCTTACCGTCAATGGCTGGGCCTCTTGGTGCGCCTACCTGGGCTGGCAGGCTGGGTTAGCGGGCGGCAAGGATTTACACCTGCGCGAGTTGCTCGCCATTCGGTTGGCATGGGGCATGCTACTTTTGGAATGCAAGGATGATGTAGCGACCAGGGAAGCATTTTCCACACTTCAGCAGGCCTGGAGTCAAGCCCCAAAAGTGCTGGAGGATACCGAACGCACCATGCTGGTTGACGAAGTATGGCAGTTGGCTTTTGAAATTGGCTATCAGCGTGAGTTGGCACAGCGGCTGGCCGCGGCAAATGGTCATGACGTCGGACCGCCAGAGATCGAAGTGCAAGCAGCCTTCTGTATTGATGTCCGCAGTGAACCTTTGCGCCGCGCCTTGGAGGCCGTGTGGCCGAGCGTTCAGACCATCGGCTTTGCGGGGTTTTTTGGCCTTCCAGTGGCGTACACGCCTCTGGCGACGCTAGCCCGGCGACCCCAATTACCCGGCTTGCTCGCGCCTGCCATGGAAGTAACCGACCGTATCGTGGGCGCTGACTCAGCTCAACGCGAAGCCGATGCGGCAATGGAAAAAGCAGCCAGCAGATCGCGTCAGGCCCGGTTCGCCATGGCGGATCAGTGGCTGGCCGCAAGCCGCTGGCCGGGCGCAGCTTTCTCCTTCGTCGAGGCGGCCGGATTAGGCTATCTCGGCAAGCTCGGGAATTGGCTGCTGCCGAACAAGCAAAAACGTGCCAGAGACGACCTGGATGGCCTGCCTGCTCGCTACCGCGCGATCTGCCGCCCACAACTAGTTGGGCTGGACGTGGGGGCTAAAGTCAAGCTGGCTGTCTCGGTTCTACATGCCATGGGATTGGAGCAATACCTAGCTCCGCTAGTGCTCTTTGTTGGGCATGGCAGTCAGTCAGCCAACAATGCCCACGCTGCGGCATTGGACTGTGGCGCCTGCTGCGGCCAGACCGGTGAGGTCAACGCGCGCAGCTTGGCACAGTTGCTAAACGATCCAGCGGTGCGCCAAGGCCTGCAATTGCATGGGTTGACTATCCCGGAATCAACCGTGTTTGTGGCTGCTTTGCACAACACCACTACCGATGAAATTGAGGGCTTTGATCTCGATCTGCTGCCGCAAACGGCGCGTACTCGATGGGAGCGGCTGCAGGCGGTGTTTTCCCACGCTTGCGATCAACTGCGCCGCGAGCGAGCGCCCAGCCTTCGGCTCGATCCGCGTGCACCGCACGACGTGCTGTTGAGCCAACTGCGCCGTCGCGCCAACGATGGCGCGCAAACGCGGCCCGAATGGGGACTAGCGGGCAACGCGGCTTTTCTAATCGCCCCGCGGCACCGAAGCCGTGGCGTGGTACTGAACGGGCGGAGCTTTCTACATGATTA
>JANYED010000166.1 GCA_025363315.1 Polaromonas sp. | reverse complement strand
AAGCTCTTCACGCCACTCTATTTGCTGCATCAAAAAGCCGGCTGGCATGGCGGTGTTGTTTTCAGCATTGACCGGTGCGCCATTCAGCTCGCAAAGGTAGCTGGCACGCTTGAGTGGATCTTTCAGGCGCTGGTAGGCCTCGTTGATTCGCACCGACCACTGCATCGCAATACGCTGGGCGCTTGCACCTTGCGCGGCGAATTTGTCGGGGTGTGCTTCTGCCTGGAGCTGTTTCCAGCGGGCATCAATGGCTGAGCGTTCCTGGCTGAACTTTTGCGTTAAACCGAAAAGTTCGAAATCATTGGACTGAAGGTTCACACACGAAAGCTTTCGCCGCACCCGCAACGATCACGCTCATTGGGGTTGAGGAACTTGAAACCTTCGTTCAAACCCTCGCGCACAAAGTCAAGCTGAGTGCCGTCAATGTAAGCCATGCTTTTCGGGTCGACCAGAACTTTCACGCCGTTGTCCTCAAACACCACGTCTTCGGGAGCGATGTCGTCAGCGTATTCGAGCTTGTAGGCCAAGCCTGAGCAGCCCGTCGTTTTCACGCCCAAACGTACGCCAACGCCCTTGCCGCGCTTGGTCATGTAGCGGGTCACGTGGCGGGCAGCGGCGTCGGTCAGGGTTACGGGCATGTGGACTTTTCTAACGCTAATGTTTAAGCTGCAACAGCAACTTGACCGTGCTTTTGCTTGTAGTCGCTCACTGCCGCTTTGATGGCGTCTTCCGCCAAAATCGAGCAATGAATTTTGACAGGCGGCAGCGCCAGCTCCTGCGCGATTTCGCTGTTCTTGATGCTGGCGGCTTCGTCCAGCGTTTTACCCTTGACCCATTCAGTCACAAGAGAGCTGGACGCAATAGCAGAGCCGCAGCCATAAGTTTTAAAGCGTGCGTCTTCGATCACGCCCGTCACCGGGTTGACCTTGATTTGCAGCTTCATCACGTCGCCGCAGGCAGGCGCACCAACCATGCCGGTACCTACTGTGTCGTCGCCCTTTTCAAAGGAGCCAACGTTGCGGGGGTTTTCATAGTGGTCTACCACTTTTTCACTGTAAGCCATGATATTTACCTCTTAAATCTGTAAAGCCGGGCTAGTGCGCAGCCCACTGGATGCTGGATATATCCACGCCATCCTTGAACATTTCCCACAACGGGGAAAGTTCGCGCAACTTAGCGACATTCTCCTTGATGGTGCCAACTGCGTAGTCAATTTCTTCCTCTGTCGTCCAGCGGCCCATCGTCATGCGCAGGCTGCTGTGGGCCAATTCGTCGCTGCGGCCCAGGGCGCGCAACACGTAGCTTGGCTCCAGCGATGCGGACGTGCAGGCTGACCCGCTGGATACCGCCAGACCCTTGATACCCATGATCAGCGACTCGCCTTCAACATAGTTAAAGCTCATGTTCAGGTTGTGCGGCACGCGCTTTTCGGGGTGGCCGTTCAAAAAGACTTCTTCAACGTCTTTCAAACCATTGAGCATGCGCTGCTGCAAGCCGCGAATGCGCTTGTTTTCTTCATGCATCTCGGCCTTTGCAATGCGATATGCCTCACCCATGCCGACGCACTGGTGTGTGGGCAGCGTGCCTGAACGCATGCCGCGCTCGTGGCCACCACCGTGCATTTGCGCTTCTAACCGAACGCGCGGCTTGCGCCGAACATACAGCGCGCCTATTCCTTTTGGGCCATAGGTTTTGTGCGATGTCAGGCTCATCAAGTCGATGGGCAAAACGTTCAAATCAATGTCTACCCGGCCCGTTGCCTGAGCCGCATCGGTATGGAAGATGATGCCTTTTTCACGGCACAAATTGCCGATGGCGGTCACGTCCTGAATCACGCCGATTTCGTTGTTCACGAACATGACACTGACGAGAATCGTGTCCGGCCGAATTGCCGCTTTGAGAGCTTCAAGATCGACCAAGCCATCGGCCTGCACATCAAGGTAGGTCGCCTCAAAACCCTGGCGCTCCAGCTCGCGGAAGGTGTCGAGCACGGCTTTATGCTCGGTCTTCACGGTGATGATGTGCTTGCCCTTGGTTTTGTAAAACTGCGCTGCGCCTTTGATGGCCAGGTTGTTGGACTCGGTTGCGCCGCTGGTCCAGACGATTTCTCGCTGGTCAGCACCAATCAGCTCGGCAACTTGCTCACGTGCGTTTTCAACCGCGGCTTCGGCCTCCCAGCCCCATGCGTGGCTGCGCGATGCGGGGTTACCGAAGTGTTCACGCAACCATGGAATCATCACGTCCACCACCCGCGGGTCGCACGGATTGGTAGAGCTGTAGTCCATGTAAATAGGGAAGTGTGGGGTTTCCATGTTGGCTGGCTCAATAAATTAGCGGGCTGAATAGCAAATACACGAAGAAAATCGATAACGGGCCTGATCAAGACTTTGAAAAAGCGTTGCCCAGCGCAAATACCGAATTGGGTGCGTTGACCCTCGTCGGCTTCGGCATTGGCTGGGTAAAAATGGCTTTTTTCACCATCGGCGAGTTTTCAACCACCAAGCCTTTGGCCAACTGCTCATCGACCAGCTTTTGCAGGCTGACAGAGTCTAAAAACTCCACCATACGGCTGTTGAGCGATGCCCACAGCTCATGCGTCATGCAGCGTGCGCCTTCGCCCAGGCAGTTTTCTTTGCCGCTGCACTGGGTGGCATCAATCGGCTCGTCAACTGACACGATGATGTCTGCCACGGTGATGTCTGAAGCCTTGCGGCCCAACGTGTAGCCGCCGCCAGGGCCACGGGTAGATTCAACCAGCTCGTGGCGACGCAGCTTGCCAAAAAGCTGCTCAAGGTATGACAGGGAAATTTGCTGGCGCTGACTAATCGCAGCCAGTGTGACGGGGCCGCTGTTTTGACGCAGGCCTAAATCAATCATTGCAGTGACCGCAAAGCGGCCTTTAGTCGTGAGGCGCATAACAAGCTCCTTAAAGTTAGCTTGACTACCGTTGTCACTTTTGAAAATGATGTTTCAAAAGAGTTTTACTCCTCCAGCCGTTCCGAGCAGCCAATCTGCAGCGGGTATTAAGTTGTTATTTACTGGTTCCTGACTAGATTGGTCAAGTATAGCATAAATCAACTTTTGCCATGGAATAAAACCAGGCGGTAAAAATAAATACCACTTGGTTTTTATATCCTATCAGATTGCTCAAGCTTATGCACGCACCTTTGAGATTGGCACGATATTGTCAGACCCACCCGCCCCAAAGGCCTGCTCTTTGAGCATATGCAGCTGGTCACGCGCTTTAGCGGCTTTTTCAAATTCCAGATTTTTGGCGTGCTCCACCATCTGCTTTTCAAGCCGCTTGATTTCGCGCGACACATCCTTGTCGCTCATGTCCTCGACCAGCGCTTTTTGCATCAAAAGCTTGTCGGCCTCTTTGCCTGACTTTTCGCTGTAGACACCGTCAATCAAATCTTTGATGCGCTTGACCACGCTTTTCGGCGTGATGTTGTGCTCGATGTTGTGCGCGATCTGCTTATTACGGCGGCGTTCGGTTTCGCTCATGGCTTTAGCCATCGAATCAGTGATCTTGTCTGCGTACAAGATCGCCCGACCATTTAAATTGCGCGCTGCGCGGCCGATGGTTTGAATCAGGCTGCGCTCAGCTCGCAAAAACCCTTCTTTGTCAGCATCCAAAATCGCCACCAGCGACACCTCTGGAATGTCCAGGCCCTCGCGCAGTAAATTGATGCCAATCAGCACATCAAAAGCACCAAGCCGGAGGTCGCGCAAAATTTCAACTCGCTCTACCGTGTCCACATCGCTATGAAGATACCGCGCCTTCACGCCGTTTTCGCTCAGGTAGTCCGTGAGCTGCTCGGCCATGCGCTTGGTCAGCGTGGTGATCAGCACCCGTTCGTTTTTGTCCACCCGAATGCGGATCTCACCCAGCACATCATCAACCTGATTGACCGCAGGGCGCACCTCGACTTGCGGGTCTACCAGACCGGTCGGCCGTACAACTTGTTCAACCACTTGCCCGGCGTGCTCTTGCTCATACGCGGCTGGCGTGGCCGACACAAAAATCGCCTGGTGCATTTTGGTTTCAAACTCGTCCAGCTTAAGGGGCCGGTTGTCCAGCGCGCTTGGCAGCCTGAAGCCGTATTCAACCAGCGTAGTTTTGCGCGACCTGTCGCCGTTGTACATCGCGCTGAGTTGGCCCATCATCACGTGGCTCTCGTCCAAAAACATGACCGAGTCTTTGGGCATGTAGTCGCACAGCGTTGACGGTGGCGAGCCCGCTGGCGCGCCACTCAGGTGGCGGGTGTAGTTTTCAATGCCTTTGCAGTGGCCAATTTCTGTCAGCATTTCGAGGTCAAACCTTGTACGCTGCTCGATGCGCTGAGCTTCAACCAGTTTGCCTTGCTTCACAAAATAATCAATCCGCTCGGCCAGCTCCAGCTTGATAGTTTCAATTGAGCTCATCACCTTGTCGCGCGGGGTGACGTAATGGCTTTTGGGGTAGACCACAAAACGCGGCACTTTTTGCCGGATGCGGCCGGTCAATGGGTCAAAAAGTTGCAGCGATTCAATCTCGTCGTCAAACAGTTCAATGCGCAGCGCCAGCTCTGAATGCTCGGCCGGAAACACGTCAATCACATCGCCGCGCACACGAAAGGTGCCACGTGAAAAATCCACATCGTTGCGCTGGTACTGCATGCGGATCAGCCGCGCAATCACATCACGCTGGCCCATCTTGTCGCTGACCCGTGCGATAAACCGCATCTGGGTGTAGTCCTCTGGTGCGCCTATGCCGTAAATGGCGCTGACTGTCGCTACGATGATGGTGTCGCGCCGCTCCAGAACGCTCTTGGTGGCTGACAGGCGCATCTGCTCAATGTGCTCGTTGATGGCCGAGTCTTTTTCAATGAACAAGTCGCGCTGTGGCACATAAGCCTCAGGCTGGTAATAGTCGTAGTAGCTGACGAAATACTCGACCGCGTTTTTCGGGAAGAACTCGCGAAACTCGCTGTACAGCTGCGCGGCCAGAGTTTTGTTGGGCGCAAACACAATCGCGGGCCGGCCCAACCGGGCAATCACATTGGCCATGGTGTAGGTTTTGCCAGAACCTGTCACGCCCAGCAGGGTTTGAAATACCTCGCCATCGTTGATGCCTTCGACCAATTTCTCAATCGCCTGCGGCTGGTCACCAGCCGGCAGGTAGGGCTGGAACAGCTCGAACGGCGAGTTGGGAAAGCTGGCGAATGTGCCTTTGAGGGGCACGTTCTGCTCATCCGTATTCGTTGGGGTTATGAGTTCAAGTACTTCTGGCATGGGAAACCTCTTTAAACGGCTATCTAAGGCCGTTAAAATTAAGTGCAACCAGCGAGCTTACGTCTTTTTTAACTTTCAGGAACCCCATGTCTTTATTTACCGCCGTCGAAATGGCCCCACGCGACCCAATTTTGGGAATCAACGAGGCCTTTGCGGCTGACAGCAACCTGAACAAAGTCAACCTGGGCGTGGGCGTGTATTACGACGACAACGGCAAACTACCCCTTTTGCAGTGCGTACAAGCCGCTGAAAAGCTGATGGCAGCATCACCCAAGCCGCGCGGCTATTTGCCGATAGACGGCATTGCGGCGTATGACTCTGCTGTGAAAAGCCTGGTGTTCGGCGCAGAAAGTGAACTCGTCAAAAGCGGCCGTGTGGCCACCGCCCAAGGCATTGGCGGCACGGGCGGCCTGAAAATCGGCGCTGACTTTTTGAAAAAGCTCAGCCCCAACGCCAAAGTCATGATTTCAGACCCCAGCTGGGAAAACCACAAAGCCCTGTTCACCCAGGCAGGCTTTGAAGTTGTCAGCCACCCGTATTACGACGCGGCCAAACGCGGCATTGACTTTGACGGCATGCTGGCCGCGCTGAATGCAGCCGCGCCCGGCACCATCGCGGTGCTACACGCCTGCTGCCACAACCCAACCGGCTACGACATCACCCCCGCCCAGTGGGACCAGGTGATCGCGGTCATCAAGGCACGCAACATCACGCCTTTCCTCGACATGGCCTACCAAGGCTTTGGCTACGGCATTACAGAAGACGGCGCAGCGGTGGCCAAGTTCGTGGCGGCTGGTTTGAGCTTTTTTGTCTCCACCTCGTTCAGCAAGAGCTTTAGCCTGTACGGTGAGCGCGTCGGCGCGCTGTCTGTGCTGTGTGCTAGCAAAGAAGAAGCAGACCGCGTGTTGAGCCAGCTCAAACTGGTGATTCGCACCAACTACAGCAATCCCGCCACCCACGGCGCCACGGTAGTAGCCACGGTGCTGAACACTCCAGATCTGCGCGCCCAGTGGGAAGGCGAACTGGCTGAAATGCGCGTCCGCATCAAAGCTATGCGCCAAAAGCTGGTCGACGGCCTAAAGGCAGCAGGTGTGAAGCAAGACATGAGCTTTATCACCGACCAGATTGGCATGTTCAGCTATTCAGGCCTGAGCAAAGACCAGATGCAGCGCCTGCGCAGTGAGTTTGGGGTGTATGGGACGGATGCTGGGCGGATGTGTGTGGCGGCTTTGAATAGTAAAAATATTGAGCATGTTTGTGCGAGTATTGCTAAGGTGGTTTGAGGTTTAAAACGATCTGAAAACGGTTGTTTTTGGCTGTTTTTAGGTGTGTTTTAGGGCTCTAGGCCAATGGATATGTGCGCGAGCAGCTCCTGAATTTGTAGCGGTCACCCTTCACGAGTCTGCCGGGTCTCGCCCCGGCGGGCGACTTACTTTTCTTTGGCTATCGCCAAAGAAACCTAAGGAAAAGAAAGGCGACCCGCAGTCTGAGTCCCTGCGCTTCGCTACGGGTAACCTGTGCTGCTCGGGCCCAAAGGCGGTCCAAACAACTCGCTACGCTCAAACAAGTTTGGCCCGGCATACCGCC
>JANYED010000160.1 GCA_025363315.1 Polaromonas sp. | reverse complement strand
CCCAGCAGCACCGTCAGCGCACCGCCTGGTCCGTTGATTTTGGCTGTCAGGGTTTGCAGATTGCCAAAGCTTGCGCCCAGAGCGCCCTGCTTGCTGACCAGGCTGTTGATGCTTTCCACCAGGTCTTTGGCAGCGGCAATCAGTTTGGGCACTTCTGCACCAGCGTCGCCTTGCAATACCGTTCGCACCGCGCCATCTTCAAGCAGCTTGTCGGTCAACAGCCCGGTGTAAGCCCGAATGTTGGTGCCGCCCACCAGCCCGCGCACCACGGTAAAAACACTCGACTGGCGCAGCCAGTGGGCGTCTTTGCTGGCCACGTCCACCACGATGCGGGCCTTGCCTTCGCTATTCAGCTCAATGCGGCGTACCCGGCCAATCGGAAAACCCGAAAACGTCAAGTTCATGCCAACCACCACGCCTTCGGAATCCTCAGACACCAGCACGAGCGTTTGGGTGCTCTCAAACAAACCCCGCGCGTACATCACGTACAGGGCGGCCGCCACGATCAACGCCAGCATGAAACTGAGCAGTAGCACGGCCTTGAACTCCAGCTGGTCCCCCGTGCTGGGCTGCGTGGGGTCTGGTGCGTGCTCAGGTATATCGCTCATGCGTCAATAATAGTTGCCAACCAGCGACAACACTTCAATCAACAAAATAATGGCAAACATGCGCACCAGGCCACGCATTTCGGCACTGGTGCGGGTGTAGTTGATGGCGCTGCCGTACAGGGCTGAGGCCATCGGTATCAGCGACACCGCCAGGCTGAACAGCAGTGTTTTCATGACGAAAATCAGCGTGACCGCCGGGGTAAAAACCTGGCCAAACAGCCGCGTGTAGCCGGCAAAGCCCGCCACGTTAAAACCATAAATCGCCGCGTAAGCTACCAGCAGTGCCACCACGCAGCTCAATACAGCCAGTGTGACGGTTGAAAAAATACCGGCCATCACACGCGGCAAGACTTCACGCGCGATCGGGTTGACACCCAGCCGCCTCAATGCGTTCAGGTCACCGCGCGCCTGCAATTCAGCCAGTTCGGCGCCATCAGGAATGGTGCAGCGCAACGCCACAAACAGCGCAGCCGTCAAGGGAATCAGTTCGAGCACCAGCACGCGAATGACAACTTGCAACGCGTATTGCGTCAGGCCGTAGCTCAGCGCGGTGGTGATCACAATGCGCGTCAGCACCAGGCTGATCAATGCGCACAGCAAGGTGAACCCCATCATGATCGGCGCGGTGTTCTTGTAAACGTGCCGGGCCAACACCAGCCGGTCGGTGCCCCTGTAGCTCGACGGCGTCAGGGCCAACAGCAAAAGCAGCGCCCCCAGCCGCGTCAGCTTCCACCATTGGCCTAACCAGGCCTGGGAACTGTGATTGCTGCGCGCCATCAGGTCGCGCCAGCGGGTGGGCAAAATCATGTTTTCGATAATAACTGCGTGGCCGGCCAAGGCCAGAAAAATGCGCCTTGAGCCGCCCATCTGCCGCATCAGCAAAACACTGATGCAGCCGGCACGCGCAGAGCAAAACATGTAAAACATGCAACACATCTAATTTGGGATAATTCGGCGATGAATCCTTTGCTGTCCAAACTTCAGCCCTACCCGTTCGAGCGGCTGCGCATGCTGCATGAGGGCGTCACGCCCAACCCCGCTTTCAAACCGATCAGCCTGGGCATTGGCGAACCGCGCCACGCTACGCCGCAGCTGATCAAAGACGCGTTGACCAGCTCTTTGCAAGGCCTGGCCAGCTACCCGAGCACGCTGGGTGAGCCGCACTTGCGGCAGACGATTCAAGGTTGGCTCAAGCGCCGCTATGACGTGGACGTGAATCCTGCCACGCAAATATTGCCGGTCAATGGCTCGCGTGAGGCTTTGTTCGCCCTGGCTCAGACAGTTGTTGACCCAACCAGGCCAAGTCCCACTGTTATTTGTCCCAATCCCTTTTATCAAATCTATGAGGGCGCGGCATTGCTGGCAGGTGCTGACGTGTACTTTGTCCCCAGCGATCCCGCACGTAATTTTGCGATTGACTACTCAGGCGTGCCCGAGGCGGTGTGGGCCAAAACCCAATTGTTGTTTGTTTGCTCACCGGGCAACCCGGCCGGTGCGGTAATGACACTGTCTGAATGGCAGTGGCTGTTTGACCTGAGCGACCGCTACGGTTTTGTGATCGCATCGGACGAGTGCTACAGCGAAATTTATTTCAGGGACGAAGCGCCGCTCGGTGGCTTGCAGGCCGCGGCGCAGCTGGGTCGGCATGACTTTAAAAACCTGATCACCATGACCAGCCTGTCCAAACGCAGCAACGTACCCGGTTTGCGCAGCGGTTTTGTAGCCGGCGACGCAGCGCTCATCAAGCCGTTTCTGCTGTACCGCACCTACCACGGCAGCGCGATGAGCCCGGTTGTGCAAGCCGCCAGCGCTGCGGCCTGGGCCGACGAGGCGCATGTGGTCGAGAACCGCGCCAAGTACCGCGCCAAGTTCGCCCAAGTCACCCCCATTCTGTCAGCGGTCATGGACGTCGCACTGCCCGATGCCGGGTTTTACCTGTGGGCGGATGTGACTGCGGCATTCAAAGGCGACGACGCCGCGTTTTCGCGTGAGCTGCTGGCTGCCTACAATGTGGTGGCTTTGCCCGGCAGTTATCTGGCCAGGGGTGCCCACGGTCATAACCCTGGCGCCGGCAGAATCCGCATGGCACTGGTCGCTGAAACTGCCGAATGCGTTGAAGCCGCCCAAAGAATTGCTCAATTTATCCAATCGACAAACCAAAGCCCTCAAAGTTAGAGCTCCCATGACACTAGACAACACACACCTCGAAGCCACCATCAACGCGGCCTGGGACGCCAGAGCCAATCTGTCAGCCAAGTCGGTCCCCAATGACATTCTGGAGGCCGTTGACAACACCATCACCCAACTGAACAACGGCAGCATCCGCGTTGCGACGCGCCACGCCGTTGGCCAGTGGACGGTGCACCAGTGGATTAAAAAGGCGGTGCTGCTCAGTTTCAAGCTCAAAGACAACGAGCTCATGCGCGCAGGCGAGCTGGGCTTTTTTGACAAGGTGAAAACCAAATTCAGTCACTTGAGCGGAGCCGAGATGCGTGAAACCGGCATTCGTGTGGTACCGCCTGCCGTCGCCCGGCGCGGCAGCTACATCGCCAAGGGCGCGATTTTGATGCCCAGCTACGTCAACATTGGCGCTTACGTTGACGAAGGCACCATGGTCGACACCTGGGCGGCCGTGGGTTCTTGCGCGCAGATCGGCAAAAACGTGCATTTGTCAGGTGGCGTCGGCATTGGCGGCGTGCTGGAGCCGATGCAGGCCAACCCCACCATCATTGAAGACAACTGCTTTATTGGTGCCCGCTCGGAAGTGGTTGAAGGTGTGATTGTTGAAGAAAACTCGGTACTGTCGATGGGCGTGTACATCGGCCAAAGCACTCCCATTTATGACCGCGAGCTGGACACCGTGAGCTATGGCCGCGTGCCCGCTGGCTCTGTCGTGGTGTCGGGCAACATGCCAAAAGCGGGCGGCAAATACTCACTTTACTGCGCGGTGATTGTGAAAAAAGTCGACGCCAAAACACGGGCAACGACGAGTTTGAATGACTTGCTCCGCGACTAAGCAGTCGAACCTACAAGCGGAGAAGCCATGAGCACGATGGAACGAATTTTGCGTTTGATGGCGGATAAAAAAGCCTCAGATGTGTACCTGTCTGCCAATTCACCAGCACTCATCAAAATCAATGGCCAGGCGCTGCCGATCAACAGTCAGGTGCTGCCGGCTGATGCGCCGCTCAATTTGCTGGCAGAGGTGTTGCCACCCGAGCGGATTGAAGAGCTCAAGGAAATGGGTGAACTGAACATGGCCCTGCCGATTGCAGGCGTCGGCAACTTCCGTGTCAGCGGCTTGAGGCAACGCGGCAGTTACGCAGCGGTCATCCGGTTCATTCCAAACGTCATTCCGCCGCTGGCAAGCCTGAATGTGCCGCCGTTATTGGCGGAGCTGATCATGGAAAAACGTGGCTTGCTGCTGATGGTCGGCGCGACCGGTGCCGGCAAAAGCACCACCCTTGCCGCCATGCTGGACCACCGCAATGCCACCACGCTGGGCCACATCCTGACGATTGAAGATCCGGTAGAGTTTCTGTTCACTAACAAAAAATCAGTTGTTAACCAGCGAGAAGTTGGCACAGATACGCATTCGCTGCAAACCGCCTTGAAAAACGCGCTGCGCCAGGCGCCCGACGTGATCATGATTGGCGAAATACGCGACCGTGAAACCATGTCTTCAGCCATTGCCTATGCGCAAACAGGCCACCTGTGTCTGGCAACCATGCATGCCAACAACAGTTACCAAGCGCTCAACCGTATTTTGAGCTTTTACCCAGTAGAAGTGCGCACCACCATGCTGGGTGACTTGGCTGCGGCGCTGAGAGCTGTGGTGTCGCAGCGTTTGCTGCGGACCATTAACGGAAACCTGACCCCGGCAGTTGAGGTGATGTTGAACACAAAACTGATCGCCGACCTGATCGAAAAAGGTGACTTTTCAGGCGTGAAAGAGGCGATGGAGAAATCCATGGCTGAAGGCTCGCAAACCTTCGAGCTGGACATCGCCAGAATGATCGCTGACGGTGTGGTGACGCGCAAAGAAGGCCTGGTGCATGCCGACTCGCCCACCAACCTGATGTGGCGGCTTGAAAACGATTTTCATACCGCTGCCAAAGCCGCGGCAGAACCCCAAGAGGATCCGGACGATCAACCGTCGTTCACCGAAATCACGCTGGACGTGAAGCATTGACATTTCCTTCGACTGTCATTGAGCTGATTGAGGATGCGGCCACCCAGCTCGAAGCGGCGGGTTTGAGCCTGGCAAACGGCTTTGGCCAAGGAACGCTGAACGCATTTGACGAGGCTGCATGGCTCGTTTTATGGCAACTTGGTTTTCCTTTGCATGACCTGGATAGAGTAGCAAATCAGGCTGTAGACCCATCAAATCGGGCGCGAGTAGCTACGCTTTTAAGAGCACGCATTACCTCCCGCAAACCGCTGGCTTACCTGACGCATGAGGCCTGGCTGCAAGGCGTGGCGTTTTATGTCGATGAACGGGTCATCATTCCGCGCTCGTTTATTGCAGAACTGATTGTTGATGAAAGCATTGACCCGTGGCTGAGCGAGTGCACCCACCGCGTCCTTGACCTGTGTACCGGCAACGGCAGCCTGGCTGTGCTGGCGGCGATGGCTTACCCGGATGTGGTGATTGACGCAGCAGATATCAGTCTGGACGCCTTGGCCGTTGCCAAAATCAATATTGACAAACACAATATGGCCGGGCGCATCGCACTGATAGAGTCCGACGGCCTGGCATCGTGCAACGGCAAATACGATTTGATTTTGTGCAACCCGCCCTACGTGAACGCCGCCACGATGGCCGCTTTGCCCGCCGAATTCAAGGCTGAACCAGCACTTGCCTTGGCCAGTGGTGCCGACGGCATGGACTTCATTCGGCAACTGCTACTAACGGCGGCAGCACATATGAGCGAAAATGCCGTATTGGTGCTGGAAATAGGCAACGAGCGCAAGAATTTTGAACGCGCCTTCTACCACCGTGTGACCAGGCTAGAACCGTTATGGTTCGAGACAAGCGGCGGTCCAGATCAGGTGCTGGTCCTTACAAGGCAACAGTTGTCAAAGCAGCTATTGCAATAAATTCGAATTCGCGTTCTCTGGATGCCGATTTGCGTCCTTCTTCAAGATTAGTGAAAACATGATTACCCTTAAAAACGTGGTGCTGCGTCGCGGCGCCAAAGTGATTCTTGACAGCGCCTCAGTCACCCTGAACCCTGGCGAAAATATTGGTCTGGTCGGGCGTAATGGCGCGGGCAAGTCGTCTTTATTCGCCATGCTTAACGGCGGACTGCATGAAGATGGCGGTGAGTTTTTCATACCCGCCCAGTGGCGCATGGCGCAAGTTGCGCAGGACATGCCCGAGACCGAGCAAAGCGCTACCGACTACGTGATCGAAGGCGACATCGTGCTGCTGGCTGCGCAGGCGGAAGTCACCGCGTCCGAAGAAAGTGGCGACGGCGACCGCATGGCGCATGCGTACATGGAGCTGTACGACGCGGGTGCGCACGACGCGCAGGCGCGGGCGCAGGCTTTGATTTTGGGTCTGGGCTTCAAGGTGGCTGAACTCGACAACCCGGTCAACAGCTTTTCGGGCGGCTGGCGCATGCGCCTACAGCTGGCCCGGGCGTTGATGTGCCCTTCTGACCTGCTGCTGCTTGACGAGCCGACCAACCACCTGGATTTGGATGCGCTGGTTTGGCTGGAGGCTTGGCTCAAACGCTATCAGGGCACCATGCTGGTCATTAGCCATGACCGCGAGTTTTTAGATGCGGTGACGGATGTGACGGTACACATCGAAAGCGCCAAACTAACTCGGTATGGCGGCAACTACAGCAAGTTTGAAGATTTGCGCAGCGAGCAAATGGCGTTGCAGCAAGGCGCGTATTCCAAGCAGCAAGACAAAATTGCCCACCTGCAAAAGTTTATTGCCCGCTTTAAGGCCAAAGCCAGCAAGGCCAAGCAAGCGCAAAGCCGGGTCAAAGCGCTGGACCGTATGGAGAAGATCGCGCCGCTGCTGGCTGAAGCTGATTTCACTTTCGAGTTCAAAGAGCCCGCCAACTTGCCCAACCCGATGCTGTCAATGCAAAACGCATTTTTCGGCTACCCCGCGCCTGAAGATGCTTCAGCAGGAACGCCGCCTACCGTCATTGTGCAAAACGTCAGCAAGTCGGTGCTCGCAGGCCAGCGCATCGGCATCTTGGGCGCCAACGGCCAGGGTAAATCGACGCTGGTGAAAACCGTGGCACGTGCCCTAGCGCCAATTGCAGGCGACATGACAGAGGGCAAAGGCCTGAACATCGGCTACTTTGCCCAGCAGGAGCTCGACGTGCTGCGGCCCGCCGACAACCCACTGGAGCACATGATCCGCCTGGTCAAAGAAGTCACCGCGGCTGGCAAGATGGGCAACCAACCGACACGCGAGCAAGACCTGCGCAGCTTTCTGGGCAACTTCAATTTTGGCGGGGACATGGTCAAGCAGGCCGTGGGCAGCATGAGCGGCGGCGAAAAAGCACGACTGGTGCTGTGCATGATTGTGTGGCAGCGCCCCAACCTGCTGCTGCTCGATGAGCCAACCAACCATCTGGATCTGGCGACCCGTGAGGCCTTGAGTATGGCGCTCAATGAATTTGAAGGCACGGTAATGCTGGTCAGTCACGATCGCGCGCTGTTACGTGCAGTTTGCGACGAATTCTGGATGGTCAGCCAGGGCGGTGTAGCACCGTTTGACGGCGACCTGGACGACTACCAAAAGTACCTGCTGGATCACGCCAAGAAGATGCGTGAAGACGCGAAAAAAGCCAGCGCCACGCCTGCAGCCAAAGCACCCGTTGCTATTGAAAAAGAAGCTGCTCGCGCCCGTATGCAGGGTGCTACAGCCACTTTTGATACACAAAAAAGCGCCAAAACAGGCAAAAATGACGCTGCCAAGCCCACACTGAAGGTTTTAGGTAAGGAGCTGGACAAGATTGACAGCCAAGTGCAGGCTTTAAATGCAGAGAAAGACACGCTGCAAGCCCAATTGGCCACAACCAAAGCCCCGGCGGAATTGGCCCAGGCAGGCAAGCGCATCAAGGCGGTTGACGCTGAGATAGGCACATTGGAAGAACGGTGGCTGGAGCTGACCGAGCAGATCGAAACCGCAGCGGTGTAGAGTTACAGCAAAGGACACGCCACTTATGCCCACAGCCCTGCACATGGCCGCCAAAGATGCCACCATGCAAGCCGCCGTCAAACGAAGCCGCAAGCTGCTGAACAAGCGCGCGCTGGTGGCCGCGGCAGCCAGTGCGATGCCCGTGCCAGGGCTGGACTGGGCGGTAGACGCAGCCATGCTGTCAAGACTCATCCCGGAAATCAACAGAGAGTTTGGCTTGACCCCTGCACAACTTGACCAACTGGACCCCAAAAAGCGCGATCAGGTGCAAAAAGCCGTGGCTTTGGTCGGATCGGTGTTGATAGGAAAATTCATCAGCAAAGACCTGGTCATCACAGCCGCCACAAAAATTGGCGTGCGCCTGAGCACCAAACAACTCGCCAAATATGTGCCTTTCGCGGGGCAGATCGTTTCAGCAGCGGTCGGTTTTGCGGCGATTCGCTATTTTGGCGAAGAGCACATGAAAGATTGCATTCGTGTGGCGCAGCAGGCGGGGCTCGAGGTACCCAGACTGGGACACGCGGGCTAAACAAACCAGCAGATTTGAACCATAAAAAAAGCCCCGTAACAGTAAGCTACGGGACTTTTATATTTGGTGGGACCTGCGGGGGTCGAACCCACGACAAACGGATTAAAAGTCCGCTGCTCTACCAACTGAGCTAAGGTCCCGAAGAACATCAAACGACGTGCGCTTGACGTTCCTGATTTGTGCTGCTTTGTAAGCGGCCAAGCCTTAAATTATAGCGTGCTTTTGGGCTGCTTTGCGAAAGCCCGGGAGGCAATTTTATCAAGCAGCCAGCCTGCAGCGCAAATTCCAAAAGTGGCGGTCACGCTGACGACGGAGCCGTAGCCGTGGCAGTTCAGGCTATTGTCGCTTGCTGCTGCGCGCTCTGCGCTTTGCGTAGCATCTGATGCCCCTTTTAGGGTGGTAGAGGGCTGCATCACTGATTCACGGCTAAACACGCAATCAATGCCGATCTTGCCCTGCCTTGCAGCGCCCTGCTCTTTGCGCAAGCGGTAGCGCAGTTGCGCCAGCAGCGGGTCGTGGGTTGCAAGCGCTAGGTCATCAACCTCTACCTTGTGGGCGTAGCGCTTGCCGCCTGCTGCGCCTACCGTGATGAAACTGGCTTTGCTATGGAGTGCCCAAGCCGCCATCGCGGTTTTGGCCTTGATCTGGTCGCAAGCATCGAGAACTGCAAATGATGGTTCAATTTGCGAATCAAGCTGCGCAATGCGAGGCCAGTTGGTGGCATCCACAAACTCTTCAATGCAACATACGTCGCAGTCGGGGTTGATGTCTACGATGCGTTCCCGCATGGCCGCCACCTTGGACTGGCCCAACGTTGTGCTGAGCGCGTGAATCTGGCGGTTGATGTTGGACTCGGCAATGTGGTCCAGGTCAATCAGCGTCAAGCGTGCAACGCCACTGCGCGCCAGGGCTTCTGCAGCCCACGAGCCAACCCCGCCTATGCCGACGATCACCACGTGCGCTGCGCGAATATTTGCGGCACCTTCAGCACCATAAAGGCGGGCCAAGCCGCCAAAGCGGCGCTCAAGATCAGGCATATCGAGCGTCAAATGCTTTTCTCCAGACGCCACACCTGGTATTTCAGCGCAGCGACTGCTCCTGCAACAATTGCGGCTACCGCCACAATGCTGGAGGCGCTAAGGGTAGAAATACCAGACAAGCCCTGCCCTACTGTGCAGCCCAGGGCAGCCACGCCCCCTACGCCCATCAGCGTTGCGCCCACCAGATGGTTAGCGGTGTCTTCGGCATCCCGAAAACCTTCCCACCGAAAACTGCGATTCGCTATCGAATAGATGGCAGACCCGGCCACAACGCCAAACACCGACACAATGCCAATTGTCAGAACCTTGGCTTTGTCGCTGAAAAACATGAACCAGTCGACGGTATAGGCCACCGGTGCGACAAAACTCAACGCCTCCATGCGCCCGGAGTTGGTCGCCAGGAAAGCCTCTTGTAATGTTTCGGGGTGTTCCGCCACGTAGCCCAAATGGCCACTGACCCACCACATGGCGGTGATGATGACGCCCAATCCCAGCCCAGCCAGCAGGTTGTCAAACCGCGCGAAATCGCGGCCCAGCAGCGCCCAGACGATGAGCCCCAAACCAAACACCAGCGCCAAAACGAGGCCAGCAGTGCTGCTGCCCAGCCCCACCGCAGTGCCTAGCCAATTGGGCAATGCTGCGTTGCCTGCAAATTCGACCACCACCTTGTCAACGCTAGCCACGCGCAGCACAGCAGTCACGCCTTTGAGCGTGGCAAATGCAGTCAGAGCCATGACGATAAAAACCACGACTGATTTCAGATTGCCTCCACCGATGCGTACCAGCGTTTTACTGCCGCAGCCTGACGCCAGCACCATGCCGAAACCAAATAACAAGCCGCCAACCAGAGCCGACAGCCAGATAAATCGACCAGATGCGTAAAGCGTTTTACCGGGGTCGATCGAGCCCGTCGCAGCCAGCGTATAAAACCCCAACATGGCCACACCAATGGCCATGCCCCACTGGCGCATACGTGTCCATTCGCCGATATTGACAATATCGCTGACGGCACCCATAGTGCAAAAGTGCGTGCGCTGCGCGATGGCACCAAACAGCACAGACAAAATAAAAGCGGCCCACAAAACTTGCGTTGTAAGGGCCTTAATTGTTGATAAGTCCATACCCGATTTTAGGGGCTGTGGGTAACGCGCTATTTGAGCTTTGCCAAACGGTCTTTCGCCACCGACGCCGCTTCGGACTGCGGATAGACCTTGATCAGGTCTGCAAGGGTCTTGCGGGCCGATACGGCATCTTTTAGTTCAATCTGGCAGTTGGCAATAGATAAAGCGGCTTCAGGCGCGCGCACGTGATCTGGCGCTAAGCCTACAACAGATTTGAAATTGGTGATGGCTTCACGGTACGAACGCAACGCGTACTGAGCGTTTGCGAGCCAAAACAAAGCTGACGGCCGGTAGCCCGTTTCAGGATAGCGTTTAAAAAATTCCACAAAAGCAGTTTGTGCAGGAGCGAACTCACCTTTGCGTAAGGTGCCCAACGCAGCATCGAAATCGCGAATCTCAAGAGGACTCGCGACAAACTCTTTCCCGTCCACGGTTACCTTTGAAGGCTCAAACTTGCGCAACCGTTCATCGACACCTTGGGTCATGTCTTTTTGCTTGCGCTGCACCTCTGCCACGTCGCGAGCCAACTGCTCGTCCTGGCCCCGCAACTTTGCCAGGTCGGCGCGTAGTGTTTCCATTTGGTTGGACAACTCCAGTATGCTGCGTCGCAACTGGACGTTGTCGTCGTTGGCTTTTCTCAAATCCTCGGCATTTCTTTGTTGTTGCGCATCTACCTTTTGCCGCAAATCAAGAATCGCCTTGCGTGCCTCATCATCATCAAAGAGCGCTGCCTGAACATTTAGCGTCGTGATTCCCAATACAACGCTCGCAAAGACTGCTCGAAAAGTTCTTGAAGGAATCATGACTGAAGTAAAAATCTTTTGACAGTTGCTTTGTTAACGGTAGCTAAGCTCGGCGCGGCGATTTTTTGCTAGTGAATCTTCGTCTGAGCCAACGGCTGCGGGCTTTTCTTTACCAAAGCTCACAGCCTCAACCTGAGCGTCTGCGACGCCCAGCAAACCTAGCGCTCGGCGCACTGCTTCAGCGCGTTTTTGGCCCAAAGCCAGGTTGTACTCGCGACCGCCTCGCTCGTCGGTGTGACCTTCAACCGCCAACTTTCGTGTTTTGTTGGCGGTCATGTAGCGTGCATGCGCCTCGACCACAGGCTGAAATTCAGGCCTGATGATAAAGCTGTCGTAGTCAAAATAAATGATCTTTACAACTCCCGCAGGACCGCCTGCGCCAACATTCGTGGCGAGAATTTCAACTGGAGCAACGCCTTTGCTCGCAGCGTCGCCAGCGCTGGCTTGCGGTGTGACGGGCGTACCGGTGCGGTTTTCAATGGGCACATCGTCAAGTTTGACATTTGAGCCGCAGGCAACGACCGCCAGTGCCAGCGCAGCGCTGGCGAGGATGGAAAAGATGACACGTCTCATGTTTTACCCCTGCTAAAAATTAACCGAATGAAAAAATTACTATGAATCAAAGCTGTAGCAATGCATGTAAGGCTTTATCCCGCTTCGCTAAAATTGCAAAAATTCACTGCAGGGGCAGCCGGTGACCCTAGCGAGAAAAAGGACTCCAGTCAGGCTCGCGGATATCGCCGCTCGCGCCTGCGAGTCTGGCCTTTATTTTGCCGTCAAGTGTGGTCGTCATCAGTGCCTCACGCCCTTGCTGCTGGGTTGCATAAACAATCAAGCGACTGTTTGGCGCAAAGCTCGGGCTTTCATCGGCCGTCGTGTCGGTAATTTGGGTAACGGTTTTGCTGGAAAACTCCATCAGTTGCAACTTGAACGCGCCGCCAACGCGGGACACGTAAGCCAAGTATTTTCCATCCGGGCTCAGAGATGGCGAAATGTTGTAGTTGCCGTTGAAAGTGACCCGCTCGATATTCCCACCCGAGGCGGACATGCGGTAAATCTGCGGCGCGCCGCCTCTGTCGCTTACAAAGTAAATACTTTTACCGTCAGGAGCAAATGCGGGTTCCGTATCGATACTTGATGACTGAGTCAGGCGCCGCGGCTCACCGCCGTTCGCGTCCATCGCGTAAAGCTGCGAGCCGCCATCGCGGCTGAGAGTGGCAACGATCTGCTTGCCATCGGGCGACCAAGCGGGTGCGCTGTTAGAGCCGCGAAAATTAGCCAACAATCGGCGCTTGCCCGATGCCACCTCGTGAGCATAGATAACAGGCTTGCGTGACTCAAAAGAGACATACGCCAACTGCGACCCATTGGGCGACCAGGCCGGTGAAATAATCGGTTCAGGGCTGGCCAGCGCAGATTGGGCGTTCTCGCCATCGGCATCGGCAACCCACAGGGTGAAACGCTGGGTGGTCTTGGTTACATACGCGATACGAGTTGAAAAAATGCCTTTTTCACCGGTGAGCTTTTCATAAACGAAGTCTGCCACCCGGTGGGCCGAAAGCCTTAAGTCCGCAGCAGTAACTGCATAACTCTGTCCGCCTAAATCCTGGCCACGTACCACATCCCAAAGCCGCATGCGAACGTCAAAACGGCCATCGGCAAGTGGCGTGATGCTGCCAGTGACCAGCGAATCAGCGCCTTTTTGCTTCCATAGCGCCATGTCCGGCCTGGAGCCTTCATCTAGTACAACACCTGTGGTGTCGACCGAACGAAAAATACCACTGCGCTCAAGGTCCGTCTTAACGATGGCGCCTATTTTTTGAGGTGCTTGTGCTTCGCCTCGGAAAGTCGCAATCGCAATCGGCATTTGGGTCAAACCGACCCCAGAGACTTCAACCCTGAACTGCGCCACTGCGCTCAAAGCTAGCGTAGACCCTAGGGCGGCGGCTATCGCCACTTTTCCGAGCTTTCGACGTGAATGTGAAAGCTGTTTCAGCGAATCAAGACTTCTCATTCATGCGTCCCAGACAATATAGTTCAAAGTATTTACCAAACGCAGCTTGAGCCTGCATCGCACACACGGCGAAACCCATTGCCCCGTCCAAAAATCCCATCTGGAAAAGGTAGCTGCGTATAAATGCCGCCGAGCCCGACAACGCGGCGCGCAACATGGTGACGGTTTGCCCCTTTGCGTGGCGCTGTTTGGCCCAATCATGGCTATAGCGCTGAAGCTTGCGCCAGTAGTAGTCCGGTGTAGGGTAACTGAAATGCTCTAGCGGGGTGTTCAATCGCTTGACTGTGCTAAGTTTATCAAACACAAGTCTCTCATGCACCAAGTCATCGCTAAAGCGCGCCGCGCCGCGACGAAACACCCGGAGTACATGGTCCGGAGTCCACCCGCAGTGGCGTATCCACACACCGCAAAACTGAGTGATACGCGGCAGTTCCAACACTGCCACCTGCCGGTTTGCGTCCGCATTGCAGATCGCTTGTCTGATTTCTCGTGCCAGTTCAACTGGCATACGTTCGTCCGCGTCAATGGAAAGCACCCAATCGCCAGTGGCAGCATCCAGACCTCGGTTTTTTTGCGGACCGAAACCATGCCAGTCCATCACCTGGATTACGCGGGCGCCATATTTGGCGGCGATTTGCGCTGTATCGTCCTCGCTCCCCTGCTCAACGACTATGATTTCGTCGACCCATGCGATCGACTCTAGACACGCCCCGATGTTCTCGGCCTCGTTACGGGCAATCAAGATAGCCGAAATTTTCATCATTTTTGGGTTAGCAGGTCAGACGCTATGCTCAATACAATAAAGAGACGAAACTTTGTCAAGATCGATCAAGATCACGCCCGATCGATGACTTCAAAATCTTCGCTGTCTGGCTCGTTACAGCCAGCAATGTTCGGCACAACCGTTTTGCCCAACCAATGACGATCCGGCCGTCGATTAAAGTACGAGCCATGCAAATACTGTTTAAGTTTAACCTTCGTCTAGCCATTGTTTGTGCGGCAGCAGCATCCGTTGGTCTGTCGGTAGCGTTTGTCAGTACCTCCAGACTGCTACTAGTACTCTGCGGGCTTTTTCTCATCCTAAAAATGCTTACATCGCAGAACACGGAGAGCAAGACCGGCACAGCGCCAACCCAGCTTGTTAGCAGCATGTGGTCGACCAGGCTTGTTCTTGCTGCGCTCGGCGCTTTTGCCGCTAGCATGATGTGGACTGTGGGAGCCGGGAGTGATGCGGCAATGACGTTTGGAAAATACGGCAAGCTCCTCTCGATTGCGTTAATGGTTCTACTCATCCGCACACGCCGGGAGGCATTGCTGGCACTCGGGTTTTTTTGCGCTACGCAAACTTTACTGGTTTTGGGTTCTTGGGCGCTTTTTGCAGGGATGTCAGTACCTTGGGTGCATTCGGCAAAGGCTCAAACAGAATATGCAGTGTTCTCAAGTTATCTTGACCAAGGAATAATAACTGCGGTTTTTGCCTTCTGTTGCTTGCATCTGCGTCAACATGTTCCGGGGCGTTACGGAAAGCATGTAGCGGTAGCTATAAGCCTGATCTGCATGGCAAACGTTCTTTTTGTTTTAAGAGGTCGCAGCGGCCACATGGTATTGATTGCACTGATGTCATTGTCGATTATGTGGGCGTTACCAAAGCGACTGCAGCCGGTTGTTTTCGCAATCCCGTTTTTGCTAACCACGGTGCTTTTCTTCGCATCTCCTACAGTCAACGAACGCCTGAAACAAGTGGTCACTGAAGTTAGCGCTTTCTCGAGCACCACCACTTCGGTGACATCATCAGGTATCCGGCTCAACCTGTGGCAGCGAGCGTTTGAAAGTTTATTGCAAAACCCGCTGAAGGGATCGGGCGTTGGAAGCTGGAGCAATGAATACAACAGGCTTGAAGTGCAGCACAACTCGAGTTACAAAGTGGTGCATCAATCCAATCCACACCAGGAATATTTGATGTGGGGCATGCAGCTGGGCATTCCCGGTCTGATTTTGTTTTGCGCACTCTTGGCTGCTCTTTTTGTTGATGCAACAAGACTCCCCAGTGCTCATGCACGGACAACACAATGTATTGTGGTCGGGTTGGCCGTTGCATGCTTTTTTAATTGCAGCCTTTATGACGCATTGATCGGCGACTTCTTTTGCGTTGCTTTGGGATTGATGTTTGCACTAGGTTACCAAATGCGCGAGGCTCCGCCGGCACAGGCAAGGCCGCAAGAGTTTCACGGCGCACACACGCCGCTGTCGAAACTAACCGCGTGACCACGCACCAACAGCAGCAACCGGCTGCAAAGCAATCAATGCGCAGGCGCATCTCACGGCTATGGCCATACTTTGCAGCCTCACGCTCCGGATGGGCGTTGGCAATTGGTGCAACCATCGTCTCAGCGGCGACAGAACCCTTTGTACCGGCTCTTCTCAAACCACTGCTGGATCGCGGGTTCAAGACCGACGCGTTGGCGTTATGGGTAGTCCCCGTAGTCCTCATACTGCTGTTTGCAACGCGCGGGCTATCAGCTTTTCTGTCGCAAATTGCGCTCGCTAAAGTCACTAACGACGGCCTGATGCGCATGAGAAGCGCTATGTTCAACAAGTTACTGAATGTGAAGCTGGAACTGTTTACCGAGCAAAACTCCAGCACTATAGCCAATACCGTGGTGTACGAGGTATTCAATGGCTCTTCCATGCTGGTTAACGCCGTGCTGCGCTTTGCACGTGACGTGCTGACTTTGCTGGCGCTAACCGGCTACTTGCTTTACCTTAACTGGAAACTCACGCTAGTAGTGGGCATACTCTTTCCAGCCGTCACACTGGTTATCCGATTTTTGACGCAGCGAATCTACCGCCTGACTCGCGAAAGCCAGACCGCAACCGACAGCCTAGCCTATGTTGTCGAAGAAAACGTGCTCGCACACCGTGATGTGCGACTGCACAATGCCCGGCAAACGCAAAGCAAACGCTTTGAATCGCTAAGCCAGTCGCTGGTGCGGCTGTCTATGAAGTCAACAGCGGCTGTAGCCGGAATGAGTGCAATAACACAAATTCTGTCAGCAGTAGCGCTATCCGTCGTAGTGTCCATAGCGATGGTCCAGAGCGCTGACAACACCACAACAGTCGGCGGATTTGTGGCCTTCGTGACAGCCATGCTGCTGCTCATTGCTCCTATTAAGGGGCTTTCAGAAGTCGCCACACCGGTCACACGGGGCCTTACCGCCCTGGAGCGCGGGCTTGATCTTATCGATCTGAATGCCGATGAATGCGGTGGCACATTCAACAAAGCGCGTGTAGAAGGCGCAGTCGAATTAAAAGAGGTCACAGTCAGCTACAAAGCTGGAAACGCACCAGCGCTTGACCGGCTCAGCCTTTGCATAAAACCTGGAGAAACCGTGGCGCTGATCGGCACATCCGGCTCGGGCAAAACCACTTTGGTTAACCTGTTGCCAAGATTTCTCGATCCCACTTCTGGTACCGTGACCCTGGACGGAATTAACGTGCGCGACTGGAACCTGGAGTCGCTGCGGACACAGTTTGCAGTTGTGAGTCAGCATGTGGCCATGTTCAATGACTCAATTGCTGCCAATGTCGCGCTTGGTCAAGTGATTGACCGTGAAAAGGTGCAGCGTTGCCTGGAGGCTGCCAATCTGGGGGAAATCATTGCCTCCCTGCCCGCAGGCATTGACACCATTACCGGGCACAACGCCATGCAGCTGTCTGGTGGACAACGCCAGCGGCTGGCAATAGCGCGTGCGCTCTACAAGGATGCTCCCATCCTGATCCTAGATGAAGCCACCTCAGCGCTGGATACCGAATCGGAAATGGCTGTACAGGAGGCACTGCGCCGGCTGACGAACAAGCGCACCTCACTCATCATCGCGCACCGCCTGTCCACCGTGCAGTGTGCACACCGTATTGTGGTTATGGATTCCGGTCGTATCGTAGAAGTCGGCAATCACGCCGAACTGTTGGCACGCAAAGGAATGTACGCGCACCTCTACCAGCTTGGCTTTCAGTCGTCCTGAGCAGCCGCTCTCACCGGGCCAGCCAGGCTTTTAGGCGACTAACACGCAACTTGCTGCGAAAATTTGATGTGTCTTCGGGTTCACCGAGCTCGATGGCAGATACAGGCTCGCCGCGACGCAGGTAGTAGCGGTCGAATAATGAAGACGTCAGGCCCCATTTGCGCATGAACTGTTTGCGCCCGTCGTTCTTCACAATGCGGCCGGTGCTTCTGCACATAAAGTGATAGACAAGGCTGTCGCCGATGCCAACGAAAATGCGGCAGCCTACAGCCCACATCTTCATTGAAAAATCATTGTCACTGCTCATGCCAGGGCTAAACTCGACACTGTAGCCGCCTACCGCATGCCACCAGCGCCGATGAACAAGCGTTGGCGGCCAGGTTGCTCCATACCAATCGGCCTTTGCCAGCAAATGGTAGTTGGCCATGATCTCCTCACGCCGAAAAGTCTCTGGCTCACGGCCAAAGTCATACACAGCGACACACGGGTTGCCAGAGTCCACTGGCTCAATCATTGTGGCCGACAACATGAACGCGTCATGCCCAATGCTCTGCGCTTTGGCCAACAACTTCGTATCCCAGTGCGGGCAGCAATACATATCATCATTAAGGTAGAGGATGAGCTCATGCCGCGCCAATGCAGCAGCCTGGTTCACTGTCACGCAGATGCCGGTATTGGTTACGGACCATGTATGGTCTATGCCCTTGGCGCGCACCCAGTCGAGAGAGCCGTCGCTCCCATCATTCACGTGGACAATAATCTGATGAGCATGTGCACTGTTGGTGCGAATGCTTTCCACACAAAGCTTGAGTAGAGCGAGATTGTTCCAGCTCGGGATCACGATCGAGATCAGCGTCAGCTCAGAAATAGGTAATGGCGTAAGTTTCATGTTGGAACCGGCTTGGATGCTTTTCGGCCCGACGCTCGATAGATTTCTAAATAAAGGCGTTCGTACCGTGCGGCAACGTGGGGCCAGCTCCAGCTCTCAGCAAAACGGCGTGCACCTTCGCCAAGCGTCTTTCTGGTATCCGCATTGTTAAAGACAAGCATCAATTTTTCTGCGAGCTCGCGGTCGTCGGTTGGTGAAGTAAGTATCAATGCATTGACGCCTTCGTCCAGCAGGCACGTAATACCGCAATACCGGGCGCCGCTCACCACGACCGGCAGACCAGCAGCCATGGCTTCCAGAACCACCATCGCAAATGTATCTTCCAGTGTCGGATGCGCCATCACATCCACGGCTTGATAAAGCGGAGATACATCTTGCAGATGGCCAAGAAAAAATACGCGCGTATCAAGGCCAAGCCGCACAGCATGCTCACGAAAACGTTTGATGTGGATTGGATTTCCAACCACTACCACTTTCACATCAGGCGGCATTACCGCCAGCGCCTTGAGCAGTGTGCCCAACCCTTTTTTTCCGTAATCGTTGGCGACAAAAGCGATCAGTCGACTAGTCAAGGGCAAGCCAAGCGCCAAGCGGGCGACGGGAGCAGGCAAAAGGTTGCAGGGCCGATGAACGCCAGGACTTATGGCTGTGAGCATGGGTACACACGACGGGTACACCTGCGCCAGCAAGTCAAGTAAGGACGGCGAGATCGCGACCACTTTTTTACCCGCTCGGACGGCAAAGCGTGCCTTTTCCATTGCCAAGTAGGCAAGGACCCGCGGGCTGGTCAGCGCACCTAGCCATCGAACAGCCAGTCGCAAGCCTTCGCAACCGTTAAAAAGGTTGTACTTCATCGGCAATACGTGAATGGTTTGCACATCACCATGCCAAGTGTTCTCATGCGAATGGACAACATCGAAACCCCGCCGCGTCGCCCACCAGGTGGCTACCCCGAACCAAAACTGGTTAAGCCAACGCGGCTTCCTGGTGGGAATGGAGATGCGGTGATACTTCACGCCAGGACAGGAATGGTCGATTTCTTGAGCGTAGACATGGATTTCATGCAAAGCCGACAGTTGCTCAACAAGCGCTATTGAATAGCGCTCCGCACCGCCACCAGTGGGCGAAAATACCCTGTTCAGGACTGCAATGCGAAGGCGCTTGGGCGACGAACTCGGTTTATCCAACGGTAACGATTCATCAAAGCTCATGATTTCTTCGATCTTCATATCCGCTGGCGACCTTCAGAAAAAACACTGGCAAGCTCGTTGATTTAAGCACTGGCACGCGTGGTAGTTCTAGCATGCTAATACCGGGCGTGCAACGACCGCGGCGAGTGGTCGTCGCGGTGGTAAACCCCTGCACCGCCGCGATATCTGTGTGCGCTTGTCGGTAATCACCATACGGGTAACAAAAATGCCGTATAGGCTGACCAAGAATAGCTTCCAGTTCGAGTTTTCCGTTTGCAATTTCAGCCACTGATTCTGCATCATCGACGTTCGTCAGCCGGGCATGCGTTCGCGTGTGGCAGCCTATCTCTTGCCCTCCGTCGGCCCATTCACGCATCTGTGTGGCGTTCATCAGCGGCGTCTGTGCAATGCCGATTTTTTCATCCCAAACATTGGTTTTTCCGGCAAGGCTACTCACCGCATAACATGTTGACGAAAAGCCATGCCGTTGAAGGACTGGCAGGGCATGCACAAGGTTATTCACATACCCATCATCAAAAGTGATGCCGACAACTTTGCCTGTTAATTCCCCACTGAGATAAGGCAACAGCCCGTTCATTGAAAGCCCACGGTAACCCAACAAGCCGAGCAGACCGATCTGTCGCGCAAACGCAGATGGTGAAACATAGAGGCTGCGAAACGGCGCGCCCTTCGCCGGCGCTTTATCTATCTGGTGATACACCAAAACCGGAATGGGCTGCAGATTTGCTGTCAGCATCATCAAATCAACACGATGTCGTATTGCTCTTGCGCCATGGCGGCTTCAGCTTGTAATGAAATTGGTTTGCCAATGAAGTCACTCAGACCCGCCAAATGCTGGCTTTCTTCATCAAGAAAGAGTTCAATTACTTTGGGCGACGCAACCACCCTGAATTCTCGCGGGTTGAACTGACGCGCTTCACGCAAAATTTCACGCAAGATGTCGTAGGTCACGCTGCGTGCAGTTTTAACCACTCCCTTGCCGCTGCAGGCACTGCACGGCTCGCACAGCTGGTGCGCCAGCGACTCACGGGTGCGCTTGCGCGTCATCTCAAGCAAACCCAGCGCTGAAAACCCGTTCACGTTGGTTTTGATACGGTCGCGTGCCAGCTGCTTTTGAAATTCTGCCAACACGGCGTCACGGTGGTTTTCGCGCGACATATCAATGAAGTCGACGATCACAATGCCGCCCAGATTGCGCAGCCGAAGCTGACGTGCAATTGCCTGAGATGCTTCTAGGTTGGTTTTGAAAATGGTGTCGTCAAAATTGCGCGCTCCGACAAAGCCCCCGGTGTTCACGTCCACAGTTGTCAGCGCCTCGGTCTGGTCAATGATCAGGTAGCCGCCCGACTTCAAGTCAACTCGGCGGCCTAGCGCTTTGGCGATGTCTTCGTCAATGTTAAACAGGTCAAAAATCGGCCGTTCGCCAGCGTAGTGCTGCAGCTTTTGTACGGTAGCGGGCATGAACTCTTGAGCAAACGTTTTGAGTTTTTCGAACTGCTCACGCGAGTCGATGCGTATGGCTTGGGTGCCCTCCACCACCACATCGCGCAGCACGCGCTGCAGCAGGTTAAGGTCTTGATGCAACACCGATGCGGGTGGTAAACGCACAGATGCGTCTTTGATGCGGCCCCAGGTCTTGCGCAGATAGGCAATGTCTTCTGCAAGTTCTGCGTCCAGCGCGTCTTCACCGTTGGTACGCAAAATAAACCCGCCGCCTGCCTGCCCTGCCAGCACCAGAACCCGTTGCCGCAGCTCTTCACGCTGCTTGGGTGGAATTTTTTGCGACACGCCCACATGGCTATCTTGCGGCAAAAATACCAGCAATCGTCCGGCAATGCTGATTTGCGCCGTCAGCCTTGCCCCCTTGGTACCTATCGGATCTTTCAGCACCTGCACCATCACCGCCTGGCCTTCAAACAACTGTTTTTCGATAGGCTGCGCGGCGCTGGCTGGCAAGTCCGCATCGGCGTGGCGGCTGTTGATACTGCTCATCAAATCAGCCACGTGTAAAAACGCAGCTTTATCCAGCCCAATGTCGATGAATGCGGACTGCATGCCCGGCAGCACCCTGGCGACTTTGCCTAGGTAAACATTGCCGACGAGGCCGCGCTCAAGTGAGCGCTCGACCTGTAGCTCTTGCAACGCACCGTGTTCAATCACGGCCACACGGGTTTCCTGGGGCGACCAGTTGATGAGGATGTCTTGTTGCATAAACAGAGTTTAAATTCTCAGGCCAGCGGCTTTGAGCAGCAGAGCTGTTTCGCGAATCGGCAAACCCATGATGCCACTGTAACTGCCGTCAATCCGCGTGATGTGCAGCGCAGCCCTGCCCTGCACGGCGTAAGCACCCGCTTTGCCCATCGGCTCACCTGTGGCTGCGTAAGCGTTAATCTGCTTGCTGGTCATTGCCTCAAACGTAACTTTAGACGTGCTCAGCGCGTCAAATCGTTTGCATCCTGATTGCACAGCAACCGCGGTCAGTACCCGATGCGCACAGCCAGACAGTTCGGCCAGCATGCGCTTTGCGTCAAGCGCGTCTTCAGGCTTTCCGTAAATGGTTCTGCCCAACGCGACCGTCGTGTCAGCGCAGAGAATGGGCGCAGACTTTAGTTTTCTGCGGATCAAACGAGCCGTAGCAGCGTCTAGCTTAAGGCCTGTAACCCTTGCAACATAGGCGCTGGGCGCTTCATTTTTAAAAGCAAGCTCCAGCGCTTCGGCGTCTTCACTCTCATCGGGCAGCAGCAGCTGATAGCGAATGCCAAGTTGTTCGAGCAACTGCCTGCGGCGTGGACTTTGGGAGGCGAGATAAACAAAGTGACTCATATCATTCCCGGTGATACGGGTGGTTAATCGTGATGCTCCAAGCCCTGTAGAGCTGCTCAATCAGAAGCACCCGCACCATTGCGTGCGGCAGTGTCAGGTCTGACAAACGCAAGCGCTCATGCGCTGCTTTTTTAAAACCAGCCTCCAGGCCATCTGGCCCACCAATCACAATCGCCACGTCATCACCCGATAGTTGCCAGACTTTAAGCCGCTGCGCCAGCGCCACCGTGGTGACGCTGGTACCGCGCTCATCCAATGCCACGGTGTGCGTCCCGCGCGGGATAGCCGCCTCAATCCGGGACTTTTCCGCGAGTAACAGTGTGTCCAGCGTTTTAGATGCACGTGGTTCGGTTTTGACCGCTTTCAGCTCGACTTTGATCTCCGGCGGAAAGCGCTTGGCGTAGTCGTCATAGGCGGTTTGCGCCCAGTCGGGCACTTTGAGACCAACAGCGACTATCGTCAGCCTCATTTGCTGCGCGGGGCTGGTTTTTTGGCGGCTGGTTTTTTGGCGGCTGGTTTCTTGGCGGCAGTTTTAGCAGTATTTTTCTTCGCGGCTTCTTTTGGGGCCACCGGCACTTTGACGATAGGAGTTTTAGCCGCCGGTTTGCGCAGCTTGGCCACAGGCTCAGCCGCTGTTTCGGTGGCATTGCGCTTGGCAGTCCAGTCGTTGGTTTTGCCAATGCGGCCTACGTAGCTGGAGTCAACCGTGGTAGTTGGGATGCGCACAGGTGCTTTGACGGCAGATTTTTTAACGACAACTTTCTTGCCCGCCACCTTTTTAACCGGCTTGGCTGGCTTGGCTTCGGGCTCAACTTTCACTTCCACCCTAGCGGCTTTGACCAGTGGCGCAGGCGCACCCAGTTTCAGCTTGACCGGCTTGTCGCCCCACAGCTCTTCGAGGTGGTAATAGGCGCGAATGGTGGGCTGCATGATGTGAGCCACAGCCGCGCCACAATCCACAATGATCCACTCCCCGTTGTCTTCACCTTCAATGCGCGGCTTGCCAAACCCTGCTTCACGCACTGCATCGCGCACGCTGGCGGCCAGGGCCTTGGTTTGGCGGTTTGATGTGCCGGATGCAATGATGACCCGCTCAAACAGCGAGGTGATGTGCTCGGTGTCAAACACCACAATGTCTTGCGCCTTGACGTCTTCCAGCCCATCAACAATGGCGCGCTGGAGCTTTTGAACGTCTTTTTTCTCAAGCGCTGCGGAATTTTTGACAGGTGTGGTCATGCTGTGATTTCAGTAAAGTAAACAATAAATTCAGGAAGCTTTGTAAAGCTGATGTTGTGCAATATAGCGTGCAACCGCTGGGCGCAACAAGTCAGCAATCGTCTGATTTTCGCCCAATTCGTCAGCTATCCGTTGGCGTACTTGCGTCGCACTGACAGCCATTTGCGGCATTGTGAGTATGACGTAACGCTTCTGGAGCTCTTTTAAGGTATCAAATTGGCCTGCAGCCCAATTAAATCGGGCGCGAGCAGCTATGCAAATTATAGCAATTTTAACAATCTCCTGCCATTGATGCCACCGCTCAAAAGCGGAGAATTGATCTGAACCCATGATCAAATAAAGCTGAGCGTCAGGGTTTTCAGCCTGCAACGCCTGCAGCGTATCGATGGTGAAGGTAGGTCCTGCCCGTTTGATTTCCCGGTCGTCCACCACCACTCGCGGCATGTCCTGAAACGCCAGTTGGGTCATCGCCAGGCGATGCTCCGCAGCGGTCAGGGTGCGCGCCTTGTGCCACGCTTGCCCGGTAGGTATCACGTGCAACTCGTCCAGTTCAAGCTCAGCCAGCGCCGTTTGCGCAAGCGCCACATGCGCGTTGTGCGGCGGGTCAAACGCGCCACCGAAAATGCCGATTTTCTGTAGGCTCAAACCCAGTCCCGTCGCGGTAAAAACGCCTTCGTCAGTCGCTCTTCGGGCGATCCTGCCTCAACCGCCCGCTGATACGACCAGCTGGCCAAAGGCGGCATGCTCATCAAAATCGATTCGGTTCGGCCCCCTGACTGCAAGCCAAAGTGCGTGCCCCGATCCCACACCAAGTTGAACTCTACATACCGGCCACGCCGGTAGAGCTGAAATTCACGTTCACGCTCGCCGTAAGCGGTGTGCAGGCGCTTTTCAACAATTGGCAGATACGCCTTGACAAGCGAATCCGCAACGCTTTGCATCATGGCAAAACTGCGCTGGGGCCCCAGCTCCTGAAAATCGTCAAAAAACACGCCGCCAATTCCGCGCTGCTCGTCTCGGTGCTTTAAATAAAAATACTCGTCACACCACTTTTTAAAGCGCGGGTATTTGTCGTCGCCAAAGGGGGTCAGCGCGTCCTTGCAGGTCTGGTGAAAGTGCACGGCGTCTTCTTCAAAGGCGTAGTACGGGGTCAAGTCCATGCCGCCGCCAAACCAGCACACGACGGGACTGCCGTCGACAGGCGTGGCAGCCAGCATGCGTACATTCATGTGCACCGTGGGCACGTATGGATTGCGCGGGTGAAACACCAACGACACGCCCATCGCTTCAAACGGCGCACCTACCAGCTCTGGGCGGTGCTGCGTGGCTGAGGGCGGCAGCTTGGGCCCACGCACATGCGAAAAGCCGCAACCTGCCCTTTCAAACACCTGGCCGCCTTCAAGAATTTGCGTGATGCCGTTGCCTTGCAGCGGCTCGCCTGGCGCTTTTTGCCATTCGTCGACGGCAAACGCCTGACCATCAAGGTTTGAAATAGCGGTGGTGATGCGGATTTGCAGCCCCAGTAAAAACTCGCGGACGGCTGGCAAGTCCACTGCGGTGGCCTGTGGCATGTTCATGGTTTTATAGCTCTATAGCCAATGTCTTTGCGCATCTGCGCGCCGTCGAATGAAATTGCTTGCGCAACCTCATAAGCCCGTTGCTGCGCGGCTTTGACGGTGTCGCCAAGAGCCGTCACGCACAGCACCCTGCCACCCGATGTGATGGTTTCAACCGTTTGGTTCACCTGCGCGCTGGTACCTGCATGAAACACGACGCAGTCCGCCGTTTCACCAGGTAACCCCTTGATCACATCACCCTTGCGCGGGTGTAGCGGGTAGCCGTGCGCCGCCATCACCACGCCCAGCGCAGGGCGGCGGTCCCATTCCAGCTCAATCTTGTCCAGCGTGCCAGATGTTGCCGCCAGCATCACATCAACCAGATCAGTCTTCAGCCGCATCATGATCGGCTGGGTTTCAGGGTCGCCCATGCGGCAATTGAATTCCAGAGTTTTGGGTTTGCCCTGACTGTCAATCATCAAACCTGCGTACAAAAAACCGGTGAAAGTGATGCAGTCTTTTTCCATGCCCTTGATGGTCGGCATGATGATTTCGCGCATGGCTCTGGCGTGTACATCGGGCGTGACGATCGGTGCTGGTGAATACGCCCCCATCCCGCCCGTGTTGGGGCCGTGGTCGCCGTCCAGCAGACGTTTGTGGTCCTGGCTGGTGGCCAGTGGCAACGCGTCCTGACCATTGCAAACCACCATGAAACTAGCCTCTTCCCCCTCCAGAAATTCCTCAATGACTACCCGGGCACCGTCTTGCACGCGCCGGTTGGACTCCGCTTTCGGCGGCAGCATCAGGTCGATGGCCGCATGCGCCTCATCCAGCGTCATGGCCACCACGACACCCTTGCCGGCTGCCAACCCGTCAGCCTTGACCACGATTGGCGCCCCCTTTTCGGCTACATAGGCATGGGCGGCAGCGGCGTCCGAAAACGTTTCATGCGCCGCTGTGGGGATGCCATGGCGTTGCATGAAAGCTTTGGAAAACGCCTTGGAACTTTCCAGTTGGGCCGCCGCGCGCGTCGGCCCGAATATACGCAAGCCCAGCGCGCGAAATTCGTCCACGATGCCGCCGGCCAATGGACCTTCCGGCCCGACCACCACGAGACCAATTTTTTCCTGTACAGCCCAGGCGCCCAAGCGGGTCGGATCCACGATGTCGAGGTTCTGGATCCGCCCGTTGAGCGCGGTCCCGCCGTTCCCCGGTGCCACGAATACCGTGTCTACCCGCAGCGACTGCGCCAGTTTCCATGCCAGGGCGTGCTCACGTCCGCCGCCGCCTATAACCAGGATCTTCATAACGACCTCCGATGAGCCGCCTTTAGAACAAGGTCAACGGCCCCATCGAGGGGCAGCGACGACACGCAGTAAAGAGCATGGGGGCTCATAAGGCGGCGTTGTGGTAGACCGCTTGCACATCGTCAAGGTCTTCCAGCACATCGAGCAGTTTCTGCATCCTGGCCATATCGTCAGCGCTCAGGTCTATCGGATTTTCAGCACGCATCGTGACTTCGGCCAACTCAGGCTTCAG
>JANYED010000153.1 GCA_025363315.1 Polaromonas sp. | reverse complement strand
GGACGGCGCAACCAATTTCCAGACCAAATAAATCCGGTCGTTTCACCACACAACACCGTACAAGTTACACAGGCGTGCAAAGTTTATGAAAGTCAGGGTTCTCGGCTGTTCCGGCGCCATCGCAAAAGACTGCCGAACCACATCGTTTTTAATAGATCACGACGTGCTGGTGGATGCGGGCACTGGGGTGGGCGACTTGATGCTGGACGAAATGACGCAAATCGACCACGTCTTCCTCACCCATTCCCACCTGGACCATGTTGCTGCGCTGCCGTTAATGGTCGACGCCATTGCATCAACCCGCACAACACCCCTTCAAGTCCACGCGCTGCAGGGCACGATCGACGCCCTGAAGACGCATATCTTCAACAACACCATCTGGCCCGATTTTTCAAAAATCCCCAGCCCAGACGCCCCCTTCATCAGCTTTCACCCGCTAGAAGTGGGCCAAATACTGCATATAGCGGGCAGAGATTTTGAGGTATTGCCCGCAGTGCACACCGTGCCCGCAGCAGGTTATGCAGTCACGGCAGGCAGCGGCTGCTGGGTATTTACCGGCGACACTGAGCAAAACCCGGCGCTTTGGGCACGCATAAACCAGCTTGACGTTGCCATGCTGGTGATTGAGACGGCATTTAGCAACCGCGAACGCGACCTGGCCAAACTGAGCCTGCACTTGTCACCGCATGTCTTGGCAGCTGAGCTGGACTTTATCGATGCAGGCAAGAACTACCCAATCTACATTACCCACACAAAACCTGCAGAGACAGAGCTGATCATGGCCGAAATACAGCGCTTTGACAAAACCGCCCCCGTCGGCGCGCATGTGGCGCATGACATTCGGTGGTTGCGGGCTGGGCAGGTTTTCGATCTGTGAGCGGCTTGCCTAGCGCCTGACCGGTAGCCGTTAAGTTGCGAGCCTTTTATTGCTATTAAAACCGTAGCTGCTCGCGCCCGTTTTTATGCGGCGAAATGCATAAAGTACCTGAAAATCGCGTAATTGTCCTGCGCCTGCAGATTCCCAGAGGGTAGGGATTTGAGCAAACAATGCGAAACCTTCGACATTGCGGAAGAAAGTGACAAAAATGTACTTTCCCAAGCCGCCGGAGGACGAAAAAGTCAGCAAAAGTCATTATTTGCCGGTTTGATTCGCCCGATTTGCCTACTTCATCACACATTCAACGCCCGGCACACCTTGGCACGATGCCTGCAGTATAGATTCGTCAGTTGTAGAAATTTGTGTTTTTTCAATTCAAGGAGTTTTTTATGAAGCGTTCTATTCAAAAGGGTTTTACCCTGATCGAGTTGATGATCGTTGTGGCGATTATTGGTATTTTGGCTGCGGTGGCTTTGCCTGCTTACCAAGACTACACGGTGCGTGCTAAGGTGACTGAAGTCATTCTTGCAGCTTCGTCTTGCCGCACTGCAGTGACTGAGGCAGTACAAAGCTCTTTAAGTAACACTTTAGACTTGTCTACAGCATGCGCATTTACCCCTACCAAGTATGTTGTGTCTGGTGCTGTAACTGCTGCGGGCGTTATCACTGTTGTTGGCAGTTCTGGGACACTGGGCGGTTCAACTAGTGCCACAGCTAATGCCATTTCTTTGTCCCCCTTTATCAATGGCACAGCTTTGTCGACTTCTAGCCCAGGCGCAGTGATCACGTCGTGGACGTGCGCGCCGGCTGGAACTTTCCCGATGGATAAAAAATACTTGCCAGGCTCTTGCAAGTAGGTTTTAAATCATTCAAAAAAAGCGGCGTTTGCCGCTTTTTTTTATTTCTAAGCTGTTCATTCGGTGTTCGAAGACTGTTGAGGTACTAATAGATGTCAGCGCAAAACACATCTAACAAGGCCTTTTATATAAGGTGCCTAGCATGTTTATTTGCAACTGTGTGGCTACTGCCCAACCACTACGCGCCTTGGGGATCGTTCCATAACGACGCGTTGTCTGCAGTCGTGTTGTTGATCACTGCGAGCGTCGTTTTAGCCAGCCCAGCAGTGCAGACTATCTCTTGGCACTGGCCAACTCTTTTGGCCGCAACCTGTGCACTGGTACCTGCAGCGCAGTTTGGAGCAGGCCAAATTTTATGGCTCGGCACTGCGTGGGTCAACTGCGCATACTTGCTTGGGCTTTGCTGTGCCTTAGCGTTAGGCGCCGCATGGGAAAAGCAAGCTCCTCACTGCTGCGGCGATTTTTTGTTTACAGGCATCGTTAGCGCTGCGATTTTGTCTATGTTGATTGGGCTATGCCAATGGCTACGGTTGGATGTTTCTGATGTCTGGCTATTAAAGACAGAAGGGCGACCATACGGTAATTTAGGGCAACCAAACCAGCTCGCGTCTTTGTATGTACTTGCCACTGTGGGTTGTGTGTGGTTGTGCAGTCGTCAAAAAATAAGCATTAAATTGGCCGTATTTTTGAATAGTCTGTTGTTGATTGGGTTGGTTATGACCGGATCAAGGACAGGCGGGGTTAATGTTTTGTTTGTTTGCGCCAGTTTTATTTTGTGGTCGCTCAAAACACAAGACAGGAGATGGGCCTGGTCCGGGATTTTTGTATTTTGCTCGTTCTTCATGTTGCTACTTATATTGCTACTCGTAGGCGAGGCAATTGACATACAAAGGCCTATTGGCTACGCAAGTAGATCCACACTAAACGGGCGCACCGTTGTGTGGCAGTTAATTATTGACGCTATCCTACAAAGGCCTTTGTTTGGCTACGGGTGGGGGCAAACAACCATCGCCAGTTTAAACGTAGCTATCGCGCATCCGCATTTGGACTCAACAACTCACCAAGCACACAACCTGTTTTTAGATTTGATGGTTTGGAATGGCGTAATTGTGGGCGGCATGATGATCGTGAGCGTGGTGTGCTGGATGACGTGGGCAGCAATGAACATCAAAACTTCAGGCCAGGTGCTTATGTTTGTGTCCTTGTGCGTGCTGCTGTTACACGCAATGAGTGAGTATCCTTTGCATTACGCTTATTTTTTACTACCCGCAGGGCTGATGGTGGGGGTTTTAAGTATTCAATTGAATGCGCGCGTTGTCTTCCGCACCGGTAAAAAAACAGTTGTCGCTTTGTTTTTAGCGGCGACTTGCATGCTGGTTGTAACTGTCAAAGATTACTCGGCGATCGAAACTGGTTTTCGTGACCTAAGATTAGAAAAGGCTGGTGTCAAGACCCAGCAGATCGGAGCACCGCCAGACGTTTGGGTGTTGACTAATTTGCGCGCTGCATTGGTCATGGGGCGCTGGAAACCAACTTCGTCTATGACTGCTGAAGAATTAAACACCATGCACAACATCGCCTTGACTTACCCTAGCGTCAATAATATTTACACCTTGGCCGTGGCTTATGAATTGAATGGCCAGAGAGAGAATGCGTCGCGTTGGCTACAAATTGGATGCAAAACGGCTCTAAAAATTACGTGCCAAGCGCTAGAGTATGAATGGATGCACGATACGCGGTTACCCGGTACTTCTTGGCCAAGTCCGTCGTCAACTTTTTAGCTGTTGCTTGGTAGATTTCCGTAGCCAATTCGAAGCTCAGTCTTAACATAGTGAGATTAATTGAGATCCCCGAAGCCGTTGCGCTACACGCAGCGCTGTCCGTATTATTAATACTGCCTTGGCTTAATCCCTACGCTCCAGGTCCATCACCAGCGGTTGTACCGTGGTTATGTGCACTGTTTTGTTTTGCTGCATTATTGCTTTTGGAGGCAGCAGGCTGCAGATTAGCAAAACGATGGGCAGACGTCATCTCCTGCTCATGGCTGGTGGTCGGATTAGTCAGCAGCGTTCTTGCGCTGTGCCAATATTTTGATATTGAAGCGCTGTTTGCACCCTGGATCAACAGCGCTGAGCCGGGTCAGGCTTTTGCGAATTTACGCCAGCGCAATCAGTTTGCATCGCTGACCAACATGGCGTTGGCAGTGCTGCTGGCTTGGACTACGCATCGAAGCAACGTCAAACTGGCTGCGGGTGCTTCTAGTGGGCTGGTGGCTGCAGCGGCGTTGTTGGCTGTGGGTAATGCTGCATCTGCATCCCGCACTGGCGTCGTTCAACTACTTTTACTTTGCGTTTTATTTGCGGGACGGGGCGGCTGGCATGGAAGGAGCGGCCGATTTGTACAGTTGATTTCAGCGGCTGCGGTGGTTGCTTACCTAGCTGCCGCCGCATTGTTACCGGTGGCAATCGGACTCAATTGGCAGTCACACGGCTTGTTTGCGCGGTTGCAGATAGGCGACGAACCTTGCGCCAGCCGCATCACACTTTGGTCCAACGTGCTGCATTTAATCGCCCAAAAACCGTGGCTAGGTTGGGGCTGGGGTGAGCTGGACTATGCCCACTTCATCACGCTGTACGACGGGCCACGCTTTTGCGACATATTGGACAACGCGCACAACTTGCCGCTGCACCTGGCGGTGGAATTGGGCGTGCCGTTTGCCGTGTTGGTGTGCGGCGGGTTTGCGTGGTGGGTGTTGCGGCAAAAGCCGTGGGCTGAGCGGGATGCGTCCCGGCAAATGGCTTGGGCCGTGATGGCGGTGATTTTGCTGCACAGCATGGTCGAATACCCGCTGTGGTACGGGCCGTTTCAAATGGCTTTTGGCATGTGCCTGGTGTTGTTGTGGCGTCAAAAACCCCCTTTGGAGCTTCAAAATAGCTTAGAAAATCTATTAATTCGGCCTGCAGCCCCAATTTCACGGGCGCGAGCAGCTATGTTAATCATAGCGCCTGCGCTTCTGCTATTCGTTATTTACGCAGCTTGGGACTACCACCGCATCAGCCAGATTTACCTGACGCCCGAGTCGCGTGATGCTCGGTACCGCGACGACACCTTGGCCAAAATTCGCAGCTCTTGGCTGTTTGCCGATCAGGTGCGGTTTGCAGAGCTGATGATCACGCCGCTCAGTGCGGCGAATGCCGCCTGGACCTTACACACAGCCAACGCGCTGCTGCACTATTCACCAGAACCGAGGGTGATTGAAAAGCTCATTGAAAGCGCCGTCATGCTGGGCCGTGACGACGAGGCATTGGCTTATTTGGCGCGCTACCGGGCGGCATTTCCTAAAGAGCACGCCCTATGGGCCAAGGCCAATGCAAAGGCGAATACAAACGCGAATGCAGATTCAAAGCCAAATTAGGGGTTTACAAAGCTGCCCGACTTGCCGCCATGCTTTTCAAGCACCCGCACATCGGTGATCGTCATGCCTCGGTCAACCGCTTTGCACATGTCATAGATGGTCAATAAAGCAATTTGCACGGCTGTGAGAGCTTCCATCTCGACCCCGGTGGGGCCTACGGTCTCGGCAGTGGCGTTGCAAGTGATGGTGCTGCCTGCCTCATCGGGCATGAAGTCAACCGTTACCCGCGTCAACGCCAACGGGTGACACAAGGGGATCAAATCGCTGGTTTTTTTGGCTGCCATGATGCCCGCTACCCGCGCGATGCCTAAAACGTCGCCTTTTTTAGCGTTGCCCGCCAAGATAAGCGCCAAAGTTGCCCGACCCATCACAATACAGCCTTGAGCGATTGCCGTCCTGTGCGTCGCGGCCTTTGCGCCCACGTCTACCATATGAGCCTGACCATGCGCGTCAAAATGCGTGAGTTCTAGGTGTGCAGTCATATTGTTACGAAACCTTTATATTTAATCGTCATCTTATAACCATGCAGCACGTTTCTACTTTATGGCGGGGCCGCTTGACGGCTTCTGGCATCCACTTAATGATTAGTCTGGCTGTTGCTGCTTTGGCTGCGCTGCTGGTTTTTTATGTTTGGTATCCATATCCTTATCGCGAAATATCCGGCGGGCGTGAGCTTTTTATGCTGGTCGTTGGGGTGGATGTGGTGATGGGTCCGCTGATCACTCTGGCAATATTTAACAAAACCAAACCAAAACGCGTGATGCGCTTTGATTTTTTAGTGATCGGTCTGTTGCAGCTCGGCGCATTGGGTTACGGCCTGTGGACGGTTGCGCTGGCGCGGCCCGTGCATTTGGTTTTTGTCGTTGATCGTTTTGAAGTGGTGCACGCTGTGGAGGTCGACATATCAGCCATCAAGAGAGCACCACCAGAGTTGCAGAATTTGCCGCTGTGGGGCCCGACCAAATTGACTTTGCGCGACTACAAAGACAACAAAGAAAAATCAGAAGTGATGTTTGCTGAATTGGCTGGGGCGAGCGCCGCCGCACGCCCCGAGTTTTGGCAAAGCTACGACAAAGGCAAAGATACAGCCTTGGCAAAAGCAAAACCTGTCAACGAGCTGAAAGCACGGTTTCCAGCTAGCGTGCCTGCTATTGATTCAATCCTCCGGAAGAACACGATCGACGCAGCAAATTTGGGATTTCTGCCTTTGAAGGGGCGAAATCAATTTTGGACTGTCTTGATTGACTTGAAAACTGCCGAGCCAGTTGGCTATCTTCCTCTTGATCCCTATTAAAACGCTGGCATTAGCGGCTGTGCTGACCATCTTGGCCAGTCCTGCTGTCCTCCACGCCCAATCCCCCACCCGACCATCTGGCGCCCTACCCTCCTTGGGTGACAACTCTGAGCTGGCCGCGGCCGCTGAGCGGCGCATTGGTGACCGGATTGCGGTCAGCATTTACCGCGACCCAGACTATATTGACGACCCTGTTTTGTGGGACTACCTGCAAACCATCTGGCAGCCGCTGATGGCAGCGGCGCGGGCGCGTGGTGAGCTGAGCGGTGAACTGGACGAACGCTTTGCATGGCAGCTGTTTTTAATTCGCGACCGTACCATCAATGCCTTTGCCTTGCCGGGGGGTTACCTGGGGGTGCATTTGGGCTTGATTGGTGCGGTCAGCAACCAGGACGAGCTGGCATCTGTGCTGGGGCACGAGCTGAGCCACGTTACCCAGCGGCACATATCGCGCCTTATTTCGCAGCAGTCGCGCACCACGCCTTTGCTGATAGGGGCGATGATTTTGGGGGCGCTGGCCGCCAGCAAAAGCCCGCAGGTTGCCAGTGCCGCTGTGGCGGGTGGGCAAGCGGTAGCAGCACAGAGCCAGCTCAACTTTTCACGCGACATGGAGCGTGAAGCGGACCGGATCGGTTTTAACGTGATGCTGGATGCGGGTTTTGACGCCCGCGGCTCGGCCGCCATGTTTGAAAAGTTGCAGCAGGCGTCGCGCCTGAATGACAACGGCGCGTTCCCCTACTTGCGCTCACACCCGTTGACAACGCAGCGCATTGCCGAGGCGCAGGCGCGTTTGCAACTGGCAGCAACCGAGGCGCCGCCCCCCAGCGCGGTGACGCGTCAATCGCTGGGCAACGCACGCTCTTTGCACAGCATGATGGCTGCGCGCGCCAGAATATTGGCCGACCCTGGTGTGGATGCGCTGCGCGCCATGCTGGCTGAGGCTCAGCGTGTAAGCAGCGCCGGTACGGCCAATACAAGTGTCAACACAGGCGTCAGTGCTGCACCCATGTCCGCAGGCAGCTTGTACGCAGGCGCTTTGGCTGCCGCCAAGCTGCGTGATTTTGCGGTAGCGCAAAGCCTGGCTGAAAAAGTCGTCGCTACAACGCAAACCAACCCTGAGGCGCAATCAGCGGCTTTGCTGCTGCAAATAGAAATTGACCTGCTGGCCGGTAAAGTACCGGCGACATTCCAGGTCATGGACATCGGCAAAAGCATGCAGCGCGCTGACCTCTTGACCAAAGCCAGGGCGCTACTGGCAGCCGGCAGGCCGCAAGATGTCTCTGGCAGGCTGACGACGTGGATAACAGACTACCCCAAAGACAGCACTGCATGGCAGTTGCTGGCCGTGGCTTATGGCAATCAGGGGCAAACCGTGCGGGCCATTCGCGCTGATGCTGAAAGCCGCGCGGCGCAGCTGGACTACCCGGCCGCGCTTGACCGCCTGAGGGCTGCGCAAAACTTTATGCGCAGTAATCCGGTCAGCAGCGACTTTGTGGAGGGCTCGATCATTGACACGCGCGCCAGGCAGATCGACTCACTTGTCAAACAGCAAGCGCGCCAGGACAAACTCGATCGCTAGTTGCAGCACCGAGTAAATCAGTGAGCCAATCAACGCTGCGCCAAAGCCGCTGACATTCAGGCCGCTGACCAGGCTGGCCGCCGCCCAAAACATCAGCGCGTTAATGACAAACAGGAAAAGCCCCAGCGTCACGACGGTGACGGGCAGCGTCAACAGCACCAGCAGCGGCCGCACCAACGTGTTCAAAACGCCCAGCACCGCCGCAGCGATCAGCGCGCCCTGAAAGCTGGTGACTTGCACACCCGCGTACAAATAAGCCACCGCCAGCAAGGCGGCAGCGCTGCAAAGCCACTTCAAAATAAATTTCATGGCATGAGAATACCACCGCAGCCCGGCTGAAACGCATCAATCCAGCCCGGCCAGCATGCCAACTCCAGCCAAAGCAGTGGCATAACCGGCCACGTGGTGAGTCTGCTGCTTTTGACAGTCTGTGACTGGCTGCAGGTCATGGCCCAGCTTGGGTCTGCGTGCGTCCAGCACACGGCTGCTGCCGTACTGCTTTGTGAACGACTGGGTCAGCTCGCACAGGCTTTGGCGCGACGGTGCCAAATGCGTGATGACGATGTCGCCCGTGCGGCCCGATTGCTTCAGGGATGGCAGCACTTGCGCAAACACCTTGTCGGCCCAATTGGTTTGCCAGTTGTTTCGCGCACTTTGCGTGACCCATTTGCTGATGCGGCGGGTGATGCGCGGCGTACACCCCACCAGCACCCAGCGCGTGGGGGCTTGGCCCGCAGCTGGCTGCATGGGTTGCAACATTTGCACGGCATAGTCTGCGTCGTCGATAAAAACAATGATGGTTTCCATAAACTCCCTCTCCTGGTTGAACTTTCTGATTGAACTTTCTGATTGAACTTTCTGGTTTAAATGTTGGAAATCAAACTTACTCACCCACTCACCCACTTACTCACCCCCTTGCTTACCTATTTGCTCCGGGGTCTGACCTGCTTTGCTGCGCCGGGCCGACCACAAGCCTGCCGCCAGCACGCCGATGATGGCCACCGCGTACGTGCCCCAAACGGCTGCGATGTGCATCACCCTTTGGGATGGCAGGCTGTCAGGCCCGCCAAAAACGGGGGCCAGCAGTTGCTCGCTAACGATCATCTTGGCCGCGGTAAATGCCAGCACCGCCGAGCCGATTTGAATAATGACGGGAAAGCGTTCAACCAATTTCAGCACCAGGGTGCTGCCAAACACCACAATCGGCACGCTGATCAACAGGCCAATCACCACCAGGTCGAATGAGCCCTGCGCCGCGCCCGCCACGCCCAGCACGTTGTCAATGCCCATCAGCGCGTCGGCCACCACGATGGTTTTCATGGCGCCCCAAAAGGTGCTGGCCACCGGGCCGTCGTGCTCCTGGCTGCCTTGGTCAGCCAGCAGTTTGTAGGCGATCCACAGCAGGCCGAGGCCGCCGACCAGCATCAGGCCCGGGATTTTGAGCAGCCAGACCACGCCAACCGTCATGACGGACCGCACCACAATCGCCCCCACGGTGCCCCAGGCAATGGCTTTTTTCTGCAAATGCGGCGGCAAATTACGGGCGGCCAACGCAATCACAATCGCGTTGTCGCCTGCCAGCACCAGGTCAATCAAAATAATGGCCAGCAACGCCGACCACCAGGGGGAAGAAAATAATTCCACAGCAAACTCCATTCAGACGTCAAATAATCTGAACAAGATTTTGTGGAGTGTGACCGCAGGCGCCAGGGCGGCGAATGCAACGCTTCGACAAAAACCTGTTCAGGCTTTTTATCGAAGGTCTGGCTCGACAGGCAGCGCCGCTGCGTGTCCAGCAAGCCGGGAGCGGCGTTTAACCTGCTCCGTATTGACGACTTGCTGTAGCGTTGTTGCTACCCGGTCTGCGAGGCAAATGGGCAACAAAACGAGGGAGTTACTCCCCTTCTTGCGATGATTCTAACGGCAGATCGCAAAATTGTCCAAACCGGCTATCTGGGACCCGAGTGCATCCAGCACATTCACGGCTTTGCCCCCATTGGCCCGTCGGCCTCACGGATAATTCAGGGTCTATGCACGCTATCCACATCACCGACATTGAGTCAGCCATCAATTATTGGCGTGAAAAATCACCCTCCCCCGACGGCATCACGCTGGCGCCGGAACTACGCGCGCTGGCCGGAGTCTATGCCCTGATGGTGTTTTACCGTGAAGATGACGTCGACGTGGCCGGGTTCCCGACGGAGGCGATGACCGCGTGGCATGCGTGGTACGACACCACGGCTGACACCCCCTGCATCGCGATTTGCTCTACCAGCCAGGGCGACGAAATGTGTAAAGGCTGTGGCCGGACTTTTGAGGAAGTGCAAAACTGGCCAGCCATGGACCCTGTCGCCAAACGCAGCACCTGGCGGCGCATCACGCTGGAGGCCACGTCGTGGCGTTTTGGGCGCTACGCCGATCGGGCGCTTGAAAAACGCTGAAAAATCGTTGCTTAACCATTTTCAGCTGCCAATTACGCCTTTTAGCCACTATCGACGGGCGCGAGCAGCTCCTATATTTATAGCATTATGCATCACTGAAGTCGAACTTTCAAGGAAGTAGCATCATGGTTTTGACCAAACGCGCAGTCTGCCGAACCCTGCTGGCCCTGCTGACACTTGCAGCAACCGGCGTTGCCATCGCCCAAAAAGAATCGCCGCGCTACCAGTCGGTAGCCGCGTTCCGCGACGGCATTGGCAAGGTCTACATGGGCCGCGAAATTGCCGGCGTGATGGGCTGGCAGGGCGCAAGCTGGCTGGAGCGCGAGGAGCGCCAGCAAGAAGAGCGCGGCGACTTGCTTCTGCGTGAGCTGGGCCTTAAACCCGGCATGGCGGTGGCCGACATCGGCGCTGGCACCGGGTACTATGCGCGGCGCATGGCACCACTGGTGGGCGCGGGGGGTTCAGGCGGCGTGGTGTACGCAACTGACGTGCAGCCCGAGATGATAAAAATGCTGGAAGACGGCGCTAAAAAAGCGGGCTTGAGCAACATCAAACCTGTCCTGGGAGGGCTGCAAAACGCGAACCTACCCGATAACAGCATTGACCTGGCGATCATGGTTGATGTGTATCACGAGCTGGAATTTCCTTTTGAAGTGATCGACAGCCTGGTTAGGGCGCTAAAACCCGGCGGTCGAATTGCCTACGTGGAATACCGCGCTGAAGACGCACGCGTACCCATCAAAGCGCTGCACAAAATGAGCGAAGCCCAGGTGCGAAAAGAAGCCGCCGCCCACGCCCTGGTGTGGGAGCGCACCGCCAATACGTTGCCGTGGCAGCATGTGGTGATTTTCAGGAAGAAGTAGTTCCGCGTTTGGAATTTGCTATGTATACAGGAGCTGCTTGCGCCCGTATTTATTGGTCTGGCGGTCTATTCAGCACCTAAAAACGCGTCAGGCCGCTCCGCAGATCGCAATATCAACTCAAAGCCTGATTGACTTTGTCTGCATCCAGATGCGAAATCACGGTGTTGTGCTTTTTAGTCAAAGGCCCGCCGCCGGGGACGACCTGGCCTGCTGCGTCATAACCAATCGCCTTAAACTTCCATATGCCGCCGATCAGTTTGAAGTTGCCAACATGCAGACCGTCTTCGGTCAGCAATTGGCAAATGCCGGAGCCGACAGGCTGGAGTCGGAGCTGGTTCACGCCGTCAGCGCATCACAGCGCAAATTACTTCGCAACGACGCGAACCATCTCCAGGCACTTGTTAGAGTAGCCCCATTCGTTGTCGTACCAAGCCACAATTTTCACAAAGGTGCTGTCGAGTGCAATCGACGCGTCCGCATCAAAAATCGAGGTGCGGGTGTCGCCCCGGAAGTCGGTCGCCACCACCTTGTCTTCGGTGTAGCCCAGAATGCCTTTCAGTGCGCCTTGGCTTTGCGCCTTCATCTCGGCACAAATTTCAGCCATCGCGGCGGCGCTGTTCAACTCGCAGGTCAGGTCCACCACCGACACATCCGACGTGGGCACACGGAAAGACATGCCGGTCAGCTTTTTATTCAGTTCAGGAATCACCACGCCCACGGCCTTTGCTGCGCCTGTGGATGATGGAATGATGTTCTCCAGAATGCCGCGCCCACCGCGCCAATCTTTGTTGCTCGGGCCGTCAACGGTTTTTTGCGTTGCAGTGGCAGCGTGTACCGTCGTCATCAGGCCGCGCTTGATGCCCCATTTATCGTTCAACACTTTGGCCACCGGGGCCAGGCAATTGGTGGTGCACGACGCGTTGGAAATGATGGCTTGGCCTGCGTAGGTTTTGTCGTTCACGCCGTAGACAAACATCGGCGTGTCGTCTTTGGACGGGGCCGAAATGATGACTTTCTTGGCGCCAGCGGCAATGTGTTTGTCAGCACCAGCTTTGTCAAGGAAAAGGCCTGTGCATTCCAGCACCACATCAGCACCGACCTCGCTCCACTTCAGTGCCGCTGGGTCACGCTCTTGCGTGAGGCGAATCTTCTTGCCGTTGACGATCAGCGTGTTTCCCTCCACCGACACATCACCCTTGAATCGGCCATGCACCGAATCGTATTGCAGCATGTAGGCCAAATAATCGGGCTCCAGCAAATCATTGATACCAACGATTTCAATGTCTGAAAAGTTCTGTACCGCCGAGCGAAG
>JANYED010000152.1 GCA_025363315.1 Polaromonas sp. | reverse complement strand
TGCATACCAGCGCCACTCGTGTTCAATCCATCCTTGTTCAAAATCGCCAAGTAACAACGATGACACTGCCTTTGTCCAGTGCAAATCAGCATTGTTAGAGTCAACTGCTAAGCCTGCGTCGGCGATTTGAATTGCCTCACTGCATTTGCCCATACCCAATAAAGTACTAGCCCAATTATTAGCTGCGTCAGCGTTGTCTGGTTGAGCTTGAATTGCCAACTTATACATTTCAACCGCTTGGTCAAACTTGCGATTTTTGGCATAAATTGCCCCCGCATCAGAAAGTGCAGCTGAAAATTGGGGATCTATCTTGATCGCCCTCAAATAATAAGTCAGCGCAAGGTCGTAATCGCCTAACGCACTCAATATTGTGCCCTTAACTTGTAATGCCTCTACACAATTGGGCTGCTTAAGCAGTGCGTTGTCGATAACGAATAAGGCCTCAGCATTGCGCTTTAAACGCTGCAGTGCAATGGCTTGGTATACAGATAGCAAGTTATGTTCTTTTGGCAGATCAGCCGACGTGACAGTACCTAACGCATCTTGCCAACGCTCAAGCCCCAGTAATACTCTAGCTTTGCCAACAGCCGCGTCCGCAAAAGTGGGGCTAATGGCCAATGCTTTTTCGTAAAAGTTAAGTGCAGCGTTTAAATCTGCTAAAACTTCGTGTGCTCGAGCCAACTCACACCAAGCAAAGTCAAAGTCTGGCTTTAGCTCCAATGCCGCCTTAAAGCTTTGTAGCGCTTGTCTGGGCAAACGCTGACGTACCAACAATTGGCCCATGAAAAAATGAGCATCTACCGACTCGGCATCAATCGCTAATGCGCTTACAAAATTGGTTTTTGCAGCATCCAAGTCTGCAGCCTCGAGCTGTGCAAAGCCAAGCGCAATGTAAGCGCCTGCGTCGCCCAGGCAGAGGTCAACCACTGCTTGGTAATTTTCGATCGCCTCTGACAGTTTGCCAAGGTCTAGAAATTCATTTCCCTTGGCCTTAAGTGCGCGAATTTCATCAGTCCCAATAACATTGGCAGGTTGAGTTGATGCCGACGAAGCAGTTTTCACGTGACTGAAAAAGCTGACTAGTTTTTTTAATTTCATTTAGCCGCGCAATTAGGTTTGCCTTTAGTTTAGGTTGACGGCTGGCAAATGTGCCTGGCTTTGCCCATCTTTCCAAACGCTATTCAATATTCAAAAATCCAAAAAATAAGTTTTATAAGTTTTAGTTAATACATAGGGGCACAAACAGCTGTTGAAAAACGAGCAATTTAAGCTAACAACTTAGCGCCAGAACGCCACTAATACAAAACGGTGGAAGTCGTAAACGTATGCGACTCCACTAGACCTTTGCCCATCTTTATCATCACGAACAGTTGGCCGCGGTAGTTAAAAAGCGCGCCTTTGCTGCGCGAATCGAAGATGTAGCACTCACTTAGATCAGGCGCGCCTTCGCGGCTGACGCCGTCGCCGTTGCAGTTCAACTCATGACCGTTGGCTGCGGCAAACGACTTCAGACGGTACAGGGGCGCGGCTTTAAGCTTGCCGGCAAGCTGCTCGTCCCAGTATCGCTGGCGTCGGTCGAAGTTGGAGCAACCCGATATCAGAAGCGCAACTGAAATGCAGGCAATGAGCAAACCGGCGCGCGCGCGGCCGTTTGAAGCAGTTTTTCTAGAGGGTAGGGTAAAAAGTGCCATTTTTATGCTGATTTACGATATAAATACACGTTTTGAATAACAAATATGGGCGTTAACAGCTCCTGTTTTTATAGCGTTTTTACGGCGGAGGTGGCTACTCGTACCACGCTGGCGCTGCGCGTCAAGCAACCGGCGCTACTTGATACAAACCGACCGTACCATCTTCAGGTCGGTCATGCCCATCAACACCTTCTCCATCCCATCCATCTTGAGTGTGTGCATGCCGCTGTTGACCGCGCTGGCAAAGAGCTCGGCTACCCTGGCGCGTTCTTGAATGAGTTTTTTTGCCGGGTCGTCGGCAATCATCAGCTCGTGCAGGCCGATGCGGCCTTTGTAGCCGGTTTTGTTGCATTTGTCGCAACCTACGGCGCGGTAAAACTTGAGGCTTCCGTCTACGCCGTAGCGCTCGGTCCAGCCGTCGAGTAGCTTTTGTGCTTCGCCGCCTGCGTCATCCGTCCAGGCTGGGCCGCTTTTCAAGTCTTGGGCGTATTCGTTGATGAAGTCTTTGAGTTCTTGCGAGCTAGGTGAGTAGGCTTCCTTGCAGTCGCACAGTTTTTTGGCCAGGCGCTGCGCCAGAATGCCGAGCAATGCGTCGGCAAAGTTAAACGGATCCATGCCCATGTCAAGCAGGCGGGTGATGGACTCCGGCGCTGAGTTGGTGTGCAGGGTTGAAAAAACCATGTGCCCTGTGAGTGACGCTTCAACACCCATGGACACGGTTTCTTTGTCGCGCGACTCGCCAACCATGATGATGTCTGGGTCGGCACGCAAGAAGGCGCGCATGACCAAGGCAAAATCGATGCCGGCTTTTTTATTAATTTGGACTTGGCGCAGGCCTTTTTGGGTGATTTCGACCGGGTCTTCGGCGGTCCAGATTTTCGTGTCGGGTGTGTTTAAAAATTTCAGGATGGAATGCAGCGTGGTGGTTTTGCCTGAACCGGTGGGGCCGCACACATAAAACAGGCCGTACGGTTTGCTGACGGTTTTTTCGAGGCGTTCGCGGTTGTGCTCTGTCAGGCCCAGCTTGTCGATCGCTATTGGTTCACCTGCGGCCAAGATACGCATGACCACGTCTTCAACACCGCCAGCCGAAGGGATGGTGGCCACACGCAGCTCAATGTCGAGTGGGCCGTATTTTTTAAACTTGATCTTGCCGTCTTGCGGCTTGCGCTTTTCCGAAATGTCTAGGTCACACATTATTTTGAGACGCGTCACCATCGCTTGCCTGAACTGCGCTGGCACTTCAATGTACGGCTGCAGCGTGCCGTCAATCCTAAAACGAATGCCAGTTTTGGCCTTGCCCGGCATGGGCTCGATATGGATGTCAGACACCTTGTGGTTGTAAGCGTCAATGATGACTTTGTTAACAAACTTGACCAGCTCGTTATCTGCGGCGGCAGATTCCAGCGACGAATCGTCATACGCGTCGTTTTCCAGCGGGGAGTCCATGTCCGCGAGCAACTGGTCAATCGAGCCTCCCTCGTTGCCTGCACTAAACAACTGACCCAGTGTTTCTTTAAACTCAGTTTGGGTGGTAACGCAGTACGAGAATTTGTGGTTGCGCGGGAAAACTTGTGGAACCACCCGCGAGCCTCTAACAGCTTCCGGGTCGATGCACATGATCACCAGGCCATCCGGCGTCTCCTCGAGCGGTATCCAACCCTGTTCAATGACGAATTCGCGCTTGAGCAAGCCGTGCAGCATTTCTGAACAGATCCGACTGCTGTTAAAGGGCTCATAAGTCACACCAAAAAACTTGGCCAGAGACGGACCAATCTGCGCTGGCCGGATACGATGATTGGCCATCAGCACATGTTCGACCGTTTCTGATTTCTCGCGTGCTTCCTGAATGCAGTTTGACAACTCTTGCTGCGTCAACACGCCATCAACAATCAAGCCGTCAAATTTAGTGGCAATGCGTTTTTGCAAGTCACCCGCTTTTTGCTGGCGCTGGCGGATGGCAATGGCCAGTGTTCTACAGATCTGCTGTGCGCCATCTTCGTCAAGCCTGGTGAACGATTGATTGCTTCGATTGTTGATAACCTGCAACACCCCATATAACTTGTCGCCGTCGATGACAGGGGCAACTAGCATTTGTTTTGTTCGGTAACCTGATCGCTTGTCAACTGCCTGTAAAAAACTTAAAGAGGGATGTATTTTTCTAAGCGCATCCATGTCATAAACATCAGCAATATTGACCATTTGCCGCGACATAGCGACATGGCCTGCGATGCTTTGCGCGCTGATGGGGAGCTTGAGATCCTGCGTGCTGTTCAGGCCGGTTTTGACCTTTGAGATGATGGCGGTCTGGTCGTCACTGACAGCGTACAGTGTCAGGCGATCTGCGTTAAATAGCCGGCAAATGTCATGGCTAACCTCCAGCATCAGCTGGTCGATGTTTTCAGTTTCGTGTATTCGGTTGGTAACCAACTGGAGCTGCCTAAAATACAGCGCTTCGAAGGTAACGCCACGCTCTTGCGGCGGAAGTTGCTGGAAATTAAAGAATTCGTCTTCCGGGCTTGAAGTTGACGCGGTCTGCAACGCGAGACTTGGGATGTGATCAGCGGAACTGTTCATAAATCGAAGACTTGCCCGGCTCTTAACCAGCGAATGTCATGAATCACGTTGTCGCCCGTTGGCAGAGGCTGGTCAAACCGCTGTATTTCGGCCATGATCAGCTCGGTTTCGGCGGGTTTTGTGTGGGTAATATAAATTGGATACTTACGGCGATGATCAATAAAGCCCAGTTCGGTAGCCAGCACATTAGGCGACAAATGAAGACTCAGTTTGGCGAGGTCTTTCTCGCGGTTGCTAAAAGCGGTTTCTATCACCAGCATGACCACATTGAGCTGATTAATTCGCGCCCAAAACGCTGGATTTTTCTCAGTATCGCCGGTAAATACCCAATATCCGGTTCCCGTTGTCACAGCGTAACCTACCGCTGGCACGGTATGTACAGCAGGTAAAACTTCAAACTGTTTGCCCGCAATTTGCAATGTTTGTCCAACCCGTAAAACGTGAAAATGAATAAATGGTGCCTCAGCGGAAGGAATTCTGGAAAAGTCGGGCCAGATTGTGTTGTTGAAGATGTGCGTTTTCAAAGCATCTATAGTGCCCTGCAGCGCATGGACTTGAATCGGTTTTGTCCGGCTAGACGCGATGGCATCGACCATCAGTGGCAGTGCAGCAACATGGTCCAGGTGGGAATGGGTGAGGAAGACGTGGTCGATTTGCGTCATTTCGTCCAGCGTCAAGTCGCCCACCCCTGTGCCCGCATCTACCAGCACGTCGTGATCTATTAAAAACGACGTGGTTCGGCAGTCTTTTGCGATGGCGCCGGAACAGCCGAGAACCCTGACTTTCATAAACTTTGCACGCCTGTGTAACTTGTACGGTGTTGTGTGGTGAAACGACCGGATTTATTTGGTCTGGAAATTGGTTGCGCCGTCC
>JANYED010000146.1 GCA_025363315.1 Polaromonas sp. | reverse complement strand
ATCACATTGCGCCTACCCACGGCTCTTCAAACGCGCTTGCAACAAACCGCCACAGCCAACCATCGCTCGTTAAACAAGCAGGCCACGGTCTTGCTTGAGCAAGCATTACAAAACATGCCGACTGCCCCGACACCCAATGCGCAAACCAGATTTGACGCCTTGATGGCGATAGGCAAAGCCTACTCAAAGTTACCAGTGCTGGATACGCGTAGCGACAATGACATCATCGGCTATGACGATCATGGCTTGCCCACATGAATGCCAGTGCCCATGGCCTGGTACTGGACACATCAGCCATCATGTCTATCCTGAAACAAGAAGATGACGCACACCTGATGGCCCGAGCCATCGCAAGCGCAAATACCGCGTACATCAGCACTGTCACTCAACTAGAGGCATTCACCGTCGCCATGTCACGGGGCAACGTGGGTGCGCATAAATTGGCTGAGTTTTTGGAGCAGCTCATGCCGCAGATTGTGGCGTTCGACAACATTCAATCTCAGCTGAGTATTGACGCCATGAAAACTTTTGGCAAAGGGCATCACCCCGCAAATCTGAATTTTGGTGATTGCTGTGTATATGCGCTGGCAAAGTCTTTGAACTTACCGCTCTTGTACAAAGGCAATGACTTTTCTCAAACCGACTTAGCGTCTGCTTTGGTGTAGTCAAAAAGTCCAATGACCACGCGCATCATCCCCATCGTCAATCAACTGACGAACGATTTAAATCTGGCTCACTTTTCAGCCACTGGCTTGCTGGCAGACACACTCGCCCGCCCGCTGCGCGACCTGCGCATCAGCGTGACTGACCGCTGCAACTTCAGATGCAGCTACTGTATGCCGAGTGAGGTGTTTAACAAAGACTATGCATTTTTACCGCAAACATCGCTGCTGAGCTTTGAAGAGATTGCGCGGCTAGCTCGCATTTTCGTAGCGCATGGGGTTGAAAAAATTCGCCTGACAGGTGGCGAGCCCCTGCTACGCAAGAACCTGGAAGTGCTGATTGAAATGCTGGCCAAGATGACCACCGTTGCAGGCAGGCCGATGGACATCACGCTGACGACCAATGCGTCGCTGCTGGGTAAAAAAGCACAGTCGCTCAAAGACGCGGGTCTTCAGCGCGTGACCGTCAGCCTGGATGCGATGGACGACACGATTTTCAGGCGCATGAACGATGTAGATTTTCCGGTGGCTGATGTGCTGCGCGGGATTGAGGTGGCGAACAAGGTGGGCTTGCTGCCTATCAAAATCAACATGGTCGTCAAACGCGGAACGAACGACTCCGAAATTTTGCCGATGGCGCGGCACTTTCGCCATTCGGGCAATGTGCTGCGCTTTATTGAATACATGGACGTGGGCGCTACCAACGGCTGGCGCATGGACGAGGTATTACCTTCAGCCCAAGTAATTGCTGCGGTCAACGCTCACTTTCCTGTAGCGCCGATTGATGCGAACTATTTGGGCGAAACAGCTGAGCGCTGGCGCTATGCAGATGGTGGCGGTGAGATTGGCGTCATCAGCAGCGTGACGCAAGCGTTTTGCAGCGACTGCAACCGGGCGCGGCTGTCGACCGAAGGCAAACTTTATTTATGTTTGTTTGCCAGCGGCGGGCATGACTTGCGGGCACTACTGCGGGGTAACTACAACGATGAGCAAATTGCAAGTGCCGTCGGCAATATTTGGCACAAGCGCGATGACCGTTATTCAGAACTGCGCGCGGCGTTGCCTGCTGACACGCAAATTGGCGACAGTAAAAAGCGCGTTGAGATGAGCTACATCGGTGGTTAAGCATGCAAGGTAAAGACATTACCGCCATCATCCTGGCTGGTGGCCGCGGCTCGCGAATGGGCGGGGTTGACAAGGGTTTGCAAAACTTCAATGGCGTGCCGCTGGCGCTGCACACGCTGCTGCGCCTGAGCCCGCAAGTCGGCGGCGTAATGATCAATGCGAATCGCAATATTGAAATTTATGCAAGTTTTGGTGCGCCCGTGTGGCCTGACAGTGCGGCGCTGGGCGACTATGCCGGGCCGCTGGCGGGTTTTATGACGGGGCTGATGCACTGCGAAACCCCGTATTTGCTGACCGTGCCATGCGACACACCGCTCTTCCCGCACGATTTGGCGGCGCGGCTTGCGGATGCGCTTGACGCGCAATCGGCGGACTTTGCCGTCGCCAGCGCGCCTGAAGAAGACGGTCAAACCCGAGCGCAGCCCGTTTTTTGCCTGATGCGCACGCACATGCTGGGTAGCTTGCAGCGATTTACCCAAGCGGGTGGCCGAAAAATCGATGCCTGGACCGCGCAGCACACCGTAGCTCATGTGCCGTTTAATCTGCCTGGTGATGACGCGCAGGCGTTCTTCAATGCCAACACGCTGGCCGAATTGCATCAGCTCGAATCGCGTCAATCGTGAAAACGCTAGATCAAATCGCCGCAGAGCTACATTGCTACGACCCGCAAGCGCTGTCCGCCGATGATGTTCTGCGCTTTCTCGCCAAACTTGTGTTCTCTGTGCAAGACGCCAGCGACGTGCCACTTTTTGAAGCACTGGGCCGTGTATTGGCGGCAGACGTCATCAGTCCTTTTGACGTGCCGCCGCACGATAACTCGGCGATGGATGGTTATGCGTTTGATGGGCAACAGCTCGCTGACACGCCTGTGACGCTGAAAGTCGTCGGCACTGCGTTTGCAGGCAAGGCCTGGCAAGGCGCTGTCAAAACCGGCGAGTGCGTCAAGATCATGACCGGCGCCATCATGCCGGCGGGCCTGGACACGGTCGTGCCGCAAGAAATCGTGACCGTGAGTGGTCAAAACATCATCATTGCACCCAAGCTCTTAAAGCCGGGTGACAACCGTCGCCACCGGGGTGAAGACCTCATGCAGGGCAAGCCTGCGCTCCTGAAAGGTGAGCTGCTCGCGCCCGCTAGACTTGGGCTCGCAGCCTCTTTGGGACTTAAAACCGTGCCTTGTTACCGCCAGCTGAAGGTGGCTTACTTTTCTACGGGCGACGAGATTTTGTCGCTGGGCGAGCCCCCGCGTGAAGGCGCCGTGTACGACAGCAACCGCTACACCGTCTTTGGGCTCTTGAGCCGAATGGGCTGCAAGGTGATCGACATAGGTGTGGTGCGCGACGACCCGGCCTTGCTTGAGGCTGCATTTATCAGCGCGGCGCAAACGGCCGACGCCATCATCACATCCGGCGGCGTGAGTGTGGGTGAAGCAGACCATACCAAGGCGATGATGAAAAAACTGGGCGATGTGGCCTTTTGGCGCATTGCAATGCGGCCCGGTCGCCCGATGGCGGTGGGGCGCATCAAAAAGTCTGCTTCCATGCCTGTTTTAAGTAGCAAATTAGCTGCTAGCCCAATAAATACGGGCGCGAGCAGCTATGAAAATAAGAGCGACGAGCCCAGCAATCCAGGCGGCTGCATCTTGTTTGGCCTGCCCGGTAACCCGGTGGCGGTGATGGTGACCTTCTTGGCCTTTGTACGCCCGGCGTTGCTGCAAATGATGGGCGCCACCGTAGTAACGCAACCGATGCTCAAAGCCTGCAGCCAGGAAGCGATGCGTAAGAAGCCAGGCCGTACTGAATACCAGCGCGGCTGGGTATCGGCTGCGGCCGATGGCAGACTACAGGTCAAAACCACAGGCAACCAGGGGTCTGGCGTTTTAAGCTCGATGGCCCAGGCCAATGGGTTGATCGTGCTGCATCACGCGCAGGGCAATGTTGCTGCGGGCGATGCGGTCGACGTTCTGATGTTTGACGGGGTCATTTAGCGACATACTCTGGCTGGGCCATCGGCGCATCCGGTTCCTCTTTCGCCTCGGCCTTGTTCTCCCCCGGTATAGCCTTGCGGGCAAACAGCGTGTACATGGTCGGCACCACAAAAATCGTCAGTAGCGTGCCGAGTGACATGCCGCCCACAATCACCCAGCCAATCTGCGTGCGGCTTTCAGCCCCTGCACCGTGCGCAAACGCTAGCGGCACCGCGCCCAGCACCATGGCACCCGTTGTCATCAAAATAGGCCGCAGCCGCTGAGACGCAGCTTTTACCAGCGCGTCGGTCATCTCCATGCCAGACTCGCGCAGCTGGTTGGTAAACTCGACAATCAAAATGCCGTGCTTGGTGATCAAACCCACTAGCGTGATCAAGCCAATCTGTGAATACACATTAAGCGAGCCGCCTGACCACTTGAGCGCCAATAGAGCGCCAATCATTGACAATGGCACCGACAACATGATGACCAGCGGGTCAATGAAGCTTTCAAACTGCGCCGCCAGCACCAAAAAAATAAACAGCAGCGACAGGCCAAACACAATAATGAGCGAGCCTTGGGAGTTTTGAAATTCGCGTGACGTGCCGTTCAAGTCCGTCGTGTAGCCCGGCTTGAGCAGCTTGGTGGCCGTTCCATCCAGAAATTCCAGCGCCTGGCCCAGAGAATAATCAGCCGCCAAATTGGCCGTTATGGACACCGAGCGGCGCTGGCTGAAGTGGTTGAGTTCGCGCGGTGCAACAGACTCACGCACCTTGACCAGCGTGGCCAGCGGGATCATGGCGTCATTGCGACCGCGCACGAAAATCTTTTCAACGTCGTCCGGCGTGTCCCGGCCGGTTGCTGCGGTTTGCACAATCACGTCAAACTGGTCGCCATCGCGCTTGTAGCGCGTGACCTGCCTGCCGCCCAACATGGTTTCAACCGCGCGGGCAACGACTTCAACGCTCACGCCCAGGTCAGCGGCTTTGTCGCGGTCAACATCAATTTTCAGTTCAGGTTTGTTCAGGCGCAGGTCGATGTCAGCCGACAAAATGCCGGGGTTTTTGGCAATCTCGTCCATAAACTGCCGGGTGACAGCCGCCAGGTTTTGGTAACTGTCGGTCGTCACAATCACAAAATTAACCGGCCGCTCGCGAAAGCCCTGGCCAAGCGACGGGGGTGTGATCGGGAAAGCCGTAACCCCCGGCAGACCCGCCAGTTTGGGCTGCAATTCACGCGCCATTTCCAGCGTGGACTTGGATCGCAAGTCCCAATCCACCGCGCGAAAAAACACGTTGGCTTGTGACACGGTCGGATTGCCTGAAGACACGAAAATCCGGTCAAACTCTTTATACGGCGCGCCGAGCCGCTCAATGGCATCCACATACCGATCGGTGTAGCCCAACGTGGCGCCGTCGGGAGCGGTGATCACTGCCAGTACCTGGCCGCGGTCTTCAAGTGGGGATAGCTCGCGCTTCATGCTGGGCAATACCCACGCAATGGCAGCGGCAGAAACCAGCATCACTGCCACCACAATCCAGCGCGCGTTCAGAAAAAACCGCTTGACCGAATTGCCAAACCCGCGCTGCTGGCGCTGGCGGTCGTACCCAGTAGTGACGAGCCAGGTCAACACTGCCTGATAGCCTGCGGTGAGCTTGTTCAGCAGCTTTTCCATGGTCCGGTCAAACCAGCTGGGTTTGGCATTGTGTTTGAGCAGCAGCGAACACATCATCGGCGACAGCGTCAGCGCAATAAAGCCAGACACTACCACCGCGCCAGCCAGTGCTAACGCAAATTCAATGAACAAGCGCCCGGTGCGCCCTGGCGTGAAAGCCAGCGGCGCGTACACGGCAGCCAGCGTGATGGTCATCGCAATCACGGCGAAGCCAACTTCGCGCACGCCCTTGATGGATGCCGAAAACGGGTCCAGCCCTTCTTCAATGTGCCGGTAAATATTTTCCAACACCACAATAGCGTCATCGACCACCAAACCGATCGCCAACACCAGCGCCAGCAAGGTCAACGTGTTGATGCTAAAACCCGCCAGGGCCATCAGCGCAAAGGTACCCACCAGGCACACCGGAATCGTGATGATCGGAATAATCGATGCGCGAAGCGTGCGTAAAAACACAAAAATCACCAGGGCTACCAGCACCACCGCTTCAATGATCGTTCGGAAAACGCTGTCGATCGACTTGGCAATGAACACCGAGTTGTCATTGGCAATGTCAATTTGTATGCCCGGCGGTAAATCCGCCTGAAGCTTGGGGATCATCGCCCGCACGCCGTTGCTCAGCTCGAGTGGGTTGGCCGTGGCCTGGCGGATCACACCCGCCGTGATGGACGCCCGACCATTGAGCCGCGACGCGCTGCGCTCATCGGCAGCAGCCTCCTCGACTCTACCAATATCGCGAATCCGCACCGGAAAACCGTTGGCGTTTTTAATGATGATGTCTGAGAACTGCGATGGCCGCGACAAGTCGGTCTGTGACGTGACGCTGAACTCACGCTGGGTTGATTCGATACGGCCGGCAGGCACCTCCAGGTTGCTGCGGCGAATGGCGTCTTCAGCATCTTGCGTGGTGAGCTTGTAAGCCGCCAGTTTGTCGGGGTCCAGCCATACGCGCATGGCGTATTTGCGTTCGCCAAAGATGCGCACGTCAGCAGCACCCGTGACGGTTTGCAGGCGCGGCTTGACAATGCGGTTGACGAGATCGTTGATCTGCAGCGGGTTCATGGTCTCGCTGTTAAACGACAGCCAGATCACAGGGAAGGCATCGGCTTCAACTTTCGCAATGACAGGCTCTTCCACCGCTTGCGGCAGCTTGTTGCGCACACGGGAGGTACGGTCTCGCACCTCAGCTGCGGCCGTGTCGGCATCTTTTTCCAGCCGAAAACGCACCGTGATTTGCGTTTGCTCGGCCCGGCTGATGGAGGTGATCACGTCGACTGCATCAATGCCGGCAATCGAGTCTTCAAGTGGCTTGGTAACTTGTGACTCCATCACCTCGGCCGATGCACCCGCGTACTTAACACTGACTGTGACGACCGGTTCATCAATCTTGGGATACTCGCGAACCGATAATTTGGTAAAGCTGACCGCCCCAATCAGCAGCACCAGAAGCGACAGTACGGTGGCGAACACCGGACGACGGATGGAAATTTCAGCGAGTTGCATGGTGTGCCTCTGTCAAAAATGCTGTCACACGGGTATAAATCACGCTTTGGGGCTGGGCTTAAATGCCGGTTTTTGGCCAGGCACTTGACCCGCTTTAGATCCTGGCTTGCCAGCACCTGCCAGGGCCTCGTTACAGGGGTTAGGGCCTTCTGCGGACTTGGCCGTTTTGCCATCGGGAGTTGTTGGCTTGGCAGCTGCCACTGCAGGGATTGCAGGTCCTGATGCGGTAGCAGCAGCAGTAGCAGTAGCAGGCGGACCAGCGCTGTCGCCTGGTTTGCCAGAGCGCGCCGACAAGTCAAGCAAGTTGACCAGGGTGCCGTCTTTTTGCACGCGCTGCTGGCCATTGGCTACCACCGTGTCAGCGGGCTCCAGGCCATCGAGAATCTCCACTTTGCCCGGGCGACGCAAACCCACCTTCACTTCCACACGCTGAGTGGTGCGGGTTTTGTCACTCGTTCCAGGCAACAGCTTGATGACGAACACTTTGGTCCCCTGGGGGATGATGGCTTCCTCGGGAACCACCATGGCCGTCTCGCGCACGCCAAACACCGCATTCACGCGCGCAAACATGCCGGGCCGCAGTTGCAGCTGGCGGTTATCAATGCAGCCGCGCACGCCGACCGAGCGGCCGTTGGTGTCAATCAGCGGGTCAATCGCCTGAATTCGGGCGCTGTATTTGCGGCCAGGCAGGGCGTCAATATCAAGGCTGGCTGTCTGGCCTGTTTTGACTTTGGACTGGAACCGCTCAGGCAAACGGAAGTCAACAAAAATGGCGTCCAGATCTTCGATGTTCACAATATCGGCGCCGTCCTTCAAATAATCGCCCACGTTCACTGACCGGATGCCAACTATCCCGTCGAAAGGCGCAATGATTCTCAACCGATCAGCCGTCGCCTTGGCCAGCGCCAGCTTAGCCTGCGCAACCTGCAAATTGGCAGCGCTTTCATCGAGCGAGCGCTGGCTGATGAAGTTTTGCGAGACCAGCTCCTGGTTGCGTTTTTGGTTGGCCTGCGCGATCGATAACTCAGCCTGGCTTTGCTGGACTTGCGCGAGTGGCAATTGGTCGTCCAGTTGCACCAGCAACTGCCCTTTTTTAACCCGCTGGCCGTCCGTGAAGTTGAGCTGCGTGATGCGCCCGCTGACCTCTGGCCGCAGCACCACGCCGCGCCTCGAGCGCAAGCTGCCAACGGCTTGCGTGTCATCGGTCAATCGCATGATTTCTACTTTTGCCGCTTCCACGGTGGGCGGCCTTGCCGGGCCGCTGGCTGGCCCAGCAGCCGGTGTGACTTGAACGCCTGCCGGAGGCGCGTTTGCTGCGATTTGCGAAGCCCCGCTGTTTTTAGGCTGCTGATACCACCATGCAGCACCTGAGGCTGCAGCAATGCCGACCACAGCAATTGCTGAATAAATTACTTTAGAAGCCATAAGTTGGGATGCAGTTTGAGAGGCCTGATTTGCTGAACGAAGATCTGGTTGTTATCAAATGAAACTGACAGCCAATGTAGCAGCACAGGAGCGCTTTGCAGCGCTGAAGGGCATCTGTGCATTGCCCTGTGCAGCAGCTTTACAACGGCTTTACATCACGGCTTGGACAAAATGCTACGCATACTTATGGTGCATGCGCCCAGCCGCAAAACGACTCGCGGGGTTGTGGCTATCAGCGTCGCCCCAACGCCCGTTCAACGCCTAGGTTGGCCAGGTCGTCTGCTCGCTCATTGCCTGGGTCGCCAGCATGGCCCTTGACCCAGCGCCAATCTATCTTGTGACCACTGCTGGCCACCAATGCGTCGAGGCGCTGCCACAAGTCAACGTTTTTGACTGGTGCTTTGGCGGCGGTCTTCCAGCCGCGCGCTTTCCATCCGTGTATCCATTCGGTGATGCCCTTCCTCACATATTCGCTGTCAAGGTACAGGGTAATTTTGCAGGGCCGTTTGAGCGCAGCCAGGGCTTCAATCACGGCAGACAGCTCCATGCGGTTGTTGGTGGTGCCCAGCTCGCCGCCAAAAATTTCTTTTTCTTTACCGTCCATACTTAAAAGTGCGCCCCAGCCGCCAGGGCCGGGGTTCCCTTTGCAGGCGCCGTCGGTATAAATTGTGATGTGCTCAAGTTCGGACATGCGTTGATTTTCAAAGGTTTCGTTATTGGGTTGCGCAGTGATGTTGGACAGGTCAGGTGGTGTTCTTGTTAGCCACCGCAACTGGCGCGTTAGCCAGCGCCTTGCGGGCTTTCCATGCAGGCTCAAGCAAGCGCATGCCGCGCACGCGCTTGACCGCTACCAAAAAATAGGCCGCCCCAAAAATAGGCCACCAGCGTTGGCCGGCCTTGTCCATCCATTCAAAGCGGGACAGCCATGCCTGGGTCTCAAAAGCTGGCCTGTAGCAGCCGAAGCGCGCAGACTCCACCTCAAAACTGAGCAGACGCAGCCAGTCACGCAGACGCCAGTAGCCAATAAATTCGCCGGACTCCGGCAGGAACAAACGACCACGTCCCAGGCTCCGGTACAAATGCGCGCGACTTTGACGCATGCCCCACAGGCTGGCGGGATTCATGCCGCTGATCACCACCCTGCCCTCGGGCACCAGCACGCGTTCAACCTCACGCAGGGTGGCGTGCGCATCCAGGCTCAAATCAAGCGTGTGGGGCAGTACCAACAGGTCCAGGCTGCTGGCAGCAAAGGGCAGCGCGCCCGGTTCAGCCGCCAATGCGGCCTTGGGCCGGGCGCTTTGCTGGGAACTCAGACGCGCGTCAGCGGTCGGACTGTCGATAGGCGCAAGTGAAGGAACCGCCAGCCACCGATGCGGGATGCGGTTGCTTTGCAGCGTGTTCAGCTCAGGCAGACCGAACTGAAGCGCGTGGTAACCAAAAATATTGCTGACGGCCTGGTCAAACTGCTCGTGCTCCCACGCCAGCAGATACTCACCAGGGGGCGTTTTGAGCCAGTCCGTCAAACCTATAATTTCAGAGTTCATCAAAACCCAATAAAGACCGAATAAAGACCTGTTGACGCAAGTACATGTTAAAAATAATTCCCATTCCCGCATTTGATGACAATTACTTGTGGCTGCTGCATAACGGCCAACGCGCGTTGGTCGTCGATCCAGGCGACGCTGCACCTGTGCAGCGCGTGTTGTCAGAACTGAACCTGCAGCTAGACACGATTTTAGTCACCCATCATCACAAGGATCACATCGGCGGCGTGGACGAATTGCGCAGCACCACGGATGCCAAAGTGTATGGCCCAGCGACTGAAAAAATTCCAAAACCTTACGCAGCGCTTCGACAAGGAGACGCCGCCCAAGCGCTTGGACTGACCTTTCAGGTCATTGACGTGCCGGGCCACACCGCCGGTCACATTGCTTTTTACACGCCTGACGTCAACGGCAAGCCGCTTTTATTTTGTGGCGACACACTGTTTTCTGGCGGTTGCGGCCGGTTGTTTGAAGGCACGCCTGCGCAAATGCTGGCCTCGCTCGACAAGCTGGCCGTCTTGCCGGGCAACACGGTGGTCTGCTGCACGCACGAATACACGCTCAGCAATTTGCGCTTTGCCATGGCGGTAGACACAAATAACAAAGACCTGGCCGACTACCAGGCGCAATGTATGGCCTTGCGCGCACAAAACAAACCTACGCTGCCTACGTCCATCGCCCAGGAACTGTTGATCAACCCCTTTTTGCGCACCCGCCAAGATGCGCTGATGGCTTCTGCCCGGCATTTTGATGCAGCAGCCCAAGACGAGATTTCTGTATTTGCCGCCATCAGGCACTGGAAAAACCAATTCAAATGACCCAACATTTTCTGCCCGCCACCCTGCTTTGTGCTTTCATTTTGGCGGGTTGCGCCAGCAAGCCGGGCATTCCAAGCGATCCAGTTCCCCCGCCAACGCCATCAATCGCTGCGCCTGTTTCCCAAATCCCGGGTGGGCCGCTGCAAAACATCACGCCGGGGAAGATTGGCGGATTCAAAATCACCTCTGCCGAACCGCCCAAGGAGTTATGGGACCGCATACGCCAGGGCTTTGCCATGCCCGACCTGCAGGACAACCTGGTAACAGACCGCGAGCAGTGGTATTCGAGCCGGCCAGAATACATACAGCGCATGACCGAGCGGTCGGGCAAGTACCTATTTCACATCGTTGAAGAACTCGAGCGCCGCCAGATGCCGACCGAGCTGGCCCTGCTTCCATTCATTGAAAGCGCCTTTAACCCACAAGCGGTGTCCAGCGCCAAGGCAGCGGGCATGTGGCAGTTCATGCCGGCAACGGGCAAGTACTTTGACCTGAAACAAAACGTCTTCAGGGACGACCGCCGCGATGTGTTGGCGTCAACCCGCGCCGCGCTCGACTACTTGCAAAAACTGCACGGCATGTTCGGCGACTGGCATCTGGCGCTGGCCGCCTATAACTGGGGGGAAGGCAGCGTCAGCCGCGCCATTGCGCGCAACAAAAAAGCCGGCTTGGGCACTGGCTATCTGGATCTGAACATGCCAGGGGAGACACGTCTTTACGTTCCCAAACTGCAAGCCGTTAAAAACATTGTGGCCAATCCGCAGGCGTTTCGTACAGAACTGCCGCTGATTGCCAACCACCCATACTTTCAACAAGTCCAGCTCAGCCGCGACATTGACGTGGCGCTTGCTGCCCGACTGGCTGATGTGCGGATTGAAGACTTCAAGGCGCTGAATCCGTCGGCGCATCGTCCGGTGATTATTGCGTCTGGCACGCCACAAATATTGCTGCCGTGGGACAGCGCGCTGGTGTTTCAGCGCAACTTTGACGCCTACAGCAAGGGTCAATACGCCAGCTGGACCGCCTGGACCGCGCCGTCCACCATGAATGTGAGCGACGCGGCACGACGGGTCGGCATGAGCGAAAACGATTTGCGCACAATCAACAACATTCCGCCGCGCATGCTGATCAAGGTGGGTTCAACGCTGCTGGTGCCGCGTTCTGCAAAAATGAACACTGATGTGGCCAGCAGCGTGGCAGATAACGCACAGGTGTCGCTGGCGCCCGAGATTGTGACGCGGCGCACCACCGTCAAAGCCCGCAAGGCAGACACTGTTGCCAGTCTGGCCAAGCGTTACAAGCTGAGCCCGGCAAGCGTTGCCGAATGGAACAGCGCCAGCGTTGCCAGCGCGTTCAAAATGGGCCAGCAGGTGGTGCTGTTCTTACCAGTCAAAAACAGCACGCGGCACGCATCCGTCAAGGGCAAAAAAGCGGTCAAGACCGGCAGCCGCAAGGCTGAAGCGCGCAAGAAAAAACGCTAGTACCTCCAGGACATCAGAATATTGGGGCGTCAAGCCACCAGCCGCGGCTCAAGCGCGAAAGCGCTGCTTGGCCAACCGCGCAAAATCATTGGTGTATGTTCTGCCAAGGTTGATCCTGGTTACGCGAGCCGCTGGGTCAAACGTTGGGTCATATTGGCCGAGCGCCCTCAGGGCGGTTGACGGCCCGTCATCGGGCATCATGCCATCAGGTGAAATCGATTCGCGCATCTTGTTAAACGATGCCAGATACAAAGCCCTGTCGCCCAACAAATAACTCTCGGGCACCGTTTTGATGATGTCGCCAGGGCCAGCCGTCTGCAGCCATTTCAGACTGTGCACCATGGCGTGCGCCAGCGCCTGGCAGGTGTTGGGCATCCTTTGCACAAAGTCGTTTGCTGCATACAGGCAAGCCGAAGGCATGCTGCCGCCAAACAGTTCCGCTGTGCCTTTAAGCGTACGCGTATCCTGAATAATTTTGACCTCGCCTTTTTGCTCGAGCATCGTCATCGCCGGGTCGGTATGGCACAGCGCGTCAACCTGACCAGAACGCAAAGCCCCCAATGCGTTGGCCAGAGAGCCAAGCTGGACAAAGCTCACATCACTGGCTTTGAACCCGCTCCGCATCAAATGCAGGTGGGTGACGACGCTGGCCATCGAGTCAAGCGCGGCAACGCCAACTCTCTTGCCCTTAAGGTCGGCAATGCGGCCGTACCCTGGCAGGCTGCGGGTCGACACGCCGAGCGCAAGTTGCGGTGTTCTGCCCTGTAAAACAAACGCCTGGAGCGGCAGGCTTTTTGACTGCGCGTACAAGGTACGTTCAAATGAGCCGCAACAAACATCAGCCAGGCCATTGGCCATCGCAGCGGACGCGCTGGCTGCGTCTGCGTAATCATTGACTTGTACATCCACACCTTGGGCCCTGAAAAACCCCAATTGGTCTGCAATAGCCAGCGGCAGGTAGGCCAGTGCCGACCGGCTGTCAACAGCCAGAACAACTTTGGGTTTTTCAATTTTTTCTGCAGCTGGCGCATCCGTCAGCGCCAGCACGACGCCGCTCAACACAACGCTGCTGGCAAAGCGTCTGCGAGATAAATTAAAACGAAAAGACATGCTGTGCAAACATTTTTGTTCTTGATTTATCCAGCTTATCGAGGCATTAAAAAACCCGCATCAGGAACATCCCGTGCGGGTTTTTACCCAAACTGCGGCAATCACTGACGACTGGTTACAACGGTTGTCAAGCCCCTAGCGAAAACCCGTAAACAAGATAGCAACATTGATGGCCATTGCGGTCACCCAGATGGCGCTGCGTGTTTTGGCCATGTCGGCAACGTACATCACGACGTAAGCAATACGCAGCACGACAAACAGGAAGGCCAGAATATCCACCGCAGTCTGCTGCGCATGCAACTGGTGTGCAATGATGACGGCAGCAAAGAAAAACGGCAGCGCTTCAAACGTGTTGTTCTGGGCGGCGTTGGCACGTGCGCGCCAGTCGGTTTGCCGTGCTAGCCAGGCGCGTGGGTTGTTGTTGTCGTAGCCGCCTTTTTTGGGGGAAACACTGAACATGCCCGACTTGGCAATGCCCGCACACACCACGGGCAACACGGCTGCTGCCAGAATGCACCAGTAAGCAACAGTGAAGCGCGCAAATGTCATTTAAAAATTCTTTCTGGCCTAAAAGCCATATTGTACGGGCGCGAGCAGCTATCTAAACTATAGCGGCCAACCAAGTGTTCTACGTTAGCGCCGGTCTACCAGCGCATGCGCAATCGTGCCAAGGTCAACGTATTCCAGCTCGCTGCCTACTGGCACACCCCGCGCCAGCCGGGTGACCTGCACGCCGCGTGCCTTCAGGGCCTGGGCAATCACATGTGCCGTGGCTTCGCCTTCAGCCGTGAAATTGGTCGCCAAAATCACTTCTTGAACCTCGCGCTCGTCGACAGGCAATGGTTGGCCGACCGCATTTTTGGGCACGACGCGATCAAACAATTTTTGCAGGCCAATATCGTGCGGGCCAATGCCGTCCAGCGGGCTCAGCTTGCCCATCAGCACAAAGTACAGGCCCTTGTAGGCCAGTGTGCGCTCCAGCGCGGCCTGGTCAGCAGGCGTTTCCACCACGCAAAGCTTGCTGCGGTCACGCTGCGCGCTGGCGCAGGTGCTGCATACGTCCAGCTCGGTCAGGGTGTTGCAGAGGTTGCAGTGTTTGATGCTGGCGACTGCATGTTCGAGCGCCTTCGCAATTTGCAGCGCAGCGGATTTGTCATGCTGAAGCAAATGGAACGCCATGCGTGCCGCCGACTTGGCGCCCACGCCAGGCAGCTTGCGCAGGGCTTGGGTCAGGCCTTCTAAGGCATTGGTTTGCATGTTGCTTTCAGCACAGATCGTAGGAAACGGGTTCGGGGATACCTGATCAGTTGAGGACAGAGCATCCGGGCACTGCTTGCGTCGGCTGGCCTTTCCCGCAAAGCATCAGGCTTTTAGAAGGGCATTTTCATCCCGCCGGGCAGGCTCGGCATGCCCGCAGTGATCTTGCCCATCTTTTCACCGCTGACCTCTTCAGCCTTGCGCACGGCGGCGTTGAAAGCCGCGGCCACCAGGTCTTCGATCATGTCTTTGTCATCGGTTAACAGACTGGGCGCAATTTCAACTCGCTTGACCTCATGCTTGCAGGTCATGGTAACTTTGACCAGGCCAGAGCCTGATTCGGCTGTGACTTCAATAAAAGCCAATTCGTCCTGGGCTTTTTTCATGTTGTCCTGCATGGCTTGCGCCTGCTTCATGAGTCCGGCAAGCTGCCCTTTGTTGAACATGAGTTTTCCTTTGAGAATAGAGATTTTTAGGTGGGCTCAATCATATCGGCTTGCGGTGCATTGACGCTTCACACTGCTGCGCGAACGGTGTGTTTGATGCTGCCCGGCACAATTTTGCCGCCCCAATCGCGCACCATCTCTTGTATGAAAGGGTCGTTGTGCATCAGCGCTTCTGCCTGGGCTTGCTGCGCCTGGGCCAGGGCCTGGTTGCGGCGCACGGGGGTGTCCGTCACCGGGCCAATTTCGACAGTCAGCTCAATGACTGGCACGCCGTGGCCGCTGCTGGTGTGCTCTGCCTGGATGGCGATTTGCAACTTGTCGATGTTGGCCGGGCTATTGAGTGACGGGCTTTCAACCCGCAGCGTCCAGTTGGCGGCCGCTTTGGCGACCAGTTGCGACTGCAAGGCCAGCTCGCGCGTCATGGTTTTGACAGCATCAGTGGCCACAAGCCGCGAGACCAGGCCGGCCCACAAGTCATCTAGCTCCGCACCAGCAAGTGTTGCCAGTTTAGCCGGTTGCGGCTCAGACGCTATTGATTCAGGAGCAGCTCGCGCCCGATTTGATTGGGCTACAGGCTGGTTTGACACCTTAAAAGCAGCCACCTCCGGGTTTTTAGAACCCGCCTCCGGCTTTTCAGCATCTTCGGCCACTGTGGTCGCTGCGGTCACTGCTGACCCAGGAGCGCTTGGCGCACCAGCCCGGTCGGGCTCAGGCGGGCTGTGCGACTTTTTTCCAGGCTCGGCGGCGCTCCCAACTTTGGGCACTGCCACACTCCGCGCAGGCTTGAATGCCAGCAGACGCAGCAGCACCATCGTCAGCGCTGCGTATTCGTCGGGCGCCAGGCCCAGCTCGCCCCGGCCGTGCAGGCACAGGCTGTAAAGCAACTGGGTCTCATCTGGCGGCAGGGTTTGCGCCAACCGGGCCGTCTCAGTGGCTTCAGGGTCAATGTCGTCGTCAGACTCAAGCGACTTGGCCATCATGTCAGGCACGGCCTGCAGCACCGCCATGCGTTGCAGAACCGTGGTCATTTCTTCCAGAGTAGACGCTGCGCTCAAGCCATTGATGCGCAGCGCTTCGGATGTTTCCACTACGGTTTTGCCATCGCCCCGCGCCAGCGCATCGAGCAGCTTGAAGACATAGCTGCGGTCCACGCTGCCCAGCATCAGGCGAACGCTGGCCTCGCCCAGGGTACCCGAGCCAAAGGCAATCGCCTGGTCGGTCAACGACAACGCATCGCGCATCGACCCGCGCGCGGCCCGTGCCAGCAGACGCAGCGCTTGTGGCTCAGACGGCACGTTTTCAATGCCCAGCACATGACCCAAGTGCTCCAGAATCGTCTCCGGTGCCATGGGCCGCAGGTTAAATTGCAGGCAGCGCGACAGCACCGTGGCAGGCACTTTTTGCGGGTCGGTCGTGGCCAGTACAAACTTCAGGTATTCAGGCGGCTCTTCCAGCGTTTTGAGCATAGCGTTGAACGCCGTGTTCGTCAGCATGTGAACCTCGTCAATCATGAAGACTTTGAAGCGCCCGACAACCGGTTTGTAAACCGCCTGCTCCAACAACTGCGCAATTTCGTCCACGCCGCGATTCGATGCAGCGTCCAACTCGGTGTAGTCCACAAACCGGCCGCTATCAATATCAGTGCAGGCCATGCACAAACCGCAGGGCGTAGCGGTAATACCGCCCTGTCCGTCGGTGCCAACGCAGTTGAGCGACTTGGCCAAAATACGTGAAATTGTCGTTTTGCCAACGCCCCGTGTGCCGGTGAACAAATAGGCGTGGTGAAGGCGCTGGGTGGTCAGTGCATTGCTTAAAGCCTGCACCACATGCGACTGCCCAACCATCTGAAGGAAGTTTTTCGGGCGATATTTGCGGGCTAGGACTAGATAGGACATGGATGCATTCTAAAGTGACGCATCATTTATAATCGTGAGCGACGAGCCTTCCCGCATGGTAAAGCGGCCAACCGGGTCAGGTGGGGAACCAAGCAGCCCTAACTGTGGAGTCAGTGCCGGGGCCAAGGCTCGTCACCTTATTCAAAGATCTGCGGCAAGCGCGATTGTCTGGTCTGCCCGGAGGGGATCGAACCCCCGACCCTCAGCTTAGAAGGCTGATGCTCTATCCGACTGAGCTACGGGCAGAAATTGATGC
>JANYED010000375.1 GCA_025363315.1 Polaromonas sp. | reverse complement strand
GTGATGTAGTCTTCGGTTTCCTTGCGTTTAGGCTTGAAAAACAGCTCTTCGGTGACACCAAATTCAACCAGATCGCCCAAATACATATAAGCCGTGAAGTCACTGCAACGCGCGGCCTGCTGCATGTTGTGCGTCACAATCACAACCGTGTAGTCGTTTTTCAGCTCAGTGATCAACTCTTCCACCTTGGCAGTGGAAATCGGATCCAATGCAGAGCAGGGCTCGTCTAGCAGCAGGACTTCGGGCTTGATGGCAATGCCTCGGGCGATACACAAGCGCTGTTGCTGACCACCTGACAGGCTGGAACCGTTTTGGTTCAACTTGTCTTTAACCTCGCCCCACAAAGCAGCTTTTCGCAGCGCCCATTCCACCCGTTCGTCCATATCTGCGCTGCTTAAATTTTCAAACAGTTTGACGCCGAAAGCAATATTGTCGTAAATCGACATTGGGAACGGTGTGGGCTTTTGGAACACCATGCCAACTTTGGAACGAATCAATGCCACGTCCTTTTTTGATGTCAGCAGATTTTCGCCTTCAAAGATAATTTCACCCTCAGCGCGCTGCTCAGGATAAAGCTCGTACATGCGGTTAAAAATACGTAGCAGGGTGGATTTTCCGCAGCCTGAAGGCCCGATAAATGCAGTCACTTTTTTCTCTGGGATTTCCAGATTGATATTTTTGAGCGCATGAAATTTCCCGTAATAAAAATCGAGGTTTTTCACCGATATCTTCGGTGCCAGTGGTTGATTCAAAGTTGCTTGCATGAGTTGCTTTCAATTGATGTTGACCCTGCGATTCTGATAATCAGCCGTCAGTTCTTGCTGCGCGTCACAAAACGCGCGAGGATATTCAGTCCCAACACTGCGACTGTGATCAAAAACACGCCCGCCCAAGCCAGTTTTTGCCAATTTTCATAGGGACTCATGGCGAATTTAAAAATTGTGACAGGCAGGCTTGCCATGGGTTGACTCAAGTCCGACGTCCAGAACTGGTTGTTCAGCGCAGTGAACAACAAAGGTGCGGTTTCACCTGCAATCCGGGCCACAGCTAACAAAATACCGGTAACCACGCCTGCGCGCGCAGCCTTCAAAGTGATGCTGATAATGACCTTCCATTTAGGTGCCCCAAGAGCGTAAGCGGCCTCGCGCAAACCCGCCGGCACCAGCTGCAGCATATTTTCAGTGGTTCTGATCACTACGGGAATCACAATTAATGCCAGCGCCATGACACCTGCCCAACCCGAAAACGACTTAAAGCGAGACACAACGACGGCGTAAACGAACAGGCCAATGACAATGGAAGGTGCCGATAGCAAAATATCGTTGACGAATCGTGTCACGGACGCCAGCCAGCCTTTAGTGTCATATTCGGCCAGATAAATGCCCGCCATGACACCAACCGGTGTGCCTACGAAAGTCGCCAACAACACCATCAGAAAAGAACCGTAGATCGCGTTTGCAATCCCGCCCGCATCGTTGGGAGCTGGCGTCATTTGGGTGAATGTAGCCATTGAAATGCCGCCAAGACCCAAGCGTACCGTCTCCCACAAAATCCAGAACAACCAGAACAATCCAAAACACATGGCCGCAAGAGATAGCACCAAAGCAATTCGATTGGTGCGCTTGCGACGTGCAAATTTGGCCAAGCGAGGGTCTGTCAGCACGGCGCTCACGTTTTGGTCCCTTCGCCTTTTTGAAGCTGCGCGAGCATCAGTTTGGACAATGCCAAAACGACAAACGTAATAAAAAACAAAACTAGGCCCAGGTAGATCAATGCGGCTTGATGCAGGCCCTCAGCAGCTTCTGCAAATTCATTTGCCAAGGCCGATGTGATGCTGTTTGCAGCCTGAAAAAGACTCAACGAATCAAGTTGGTTAAAGTTGCCAATCACAAACGTTATGGCCATGGTTTCGCCCAGCGCACGGCCCAAGCCCAGCATGATGCCTCCCACCACGCCTGCTTTGGTGTAAGGCAGCACCACTTTAAAAACGACCTCCCACGTGGTTGAGCCCAACGCATAAGCCGACTCTTTCAGCATGACAGGTGTGACATCGAAAACATCGCGCATGACAGATGCAATGAAGGGAATAATCATAATGGCCAAAATAACGCCTGCTGACAAAATGCCAATGCCGACGGGCGGCCCCGAAAAAAGCGCCCCGAGATAAGGCACTGTGCTGAACATGTTTTGAAGCGGCTGCTGGACGTACGTAGCCAGCACAGGGCCAAACACCAGCAAGCCCCACATGCCATAAACAATCGACGGCACAGCCGCAAGCAGCTCAATTGCTGTGCCCAAAGGTTGCTTCAACCAAGCCGGCGACAACTCCGTCAGAAAAAGCGCGATGCCAAAACTGACAGGAACCGCAATGACCAGAGCAATAGATGAGGTCGCAAGCGTCCCGTAAATCATGACAAGGCCACCATACTCGTTTTTAACGGGGTCCCAGGTTGTGCTGGTTAGAAAGCCCAAGCCATATTTGCTGATAGCTGGCCAGGCACCCGCCATGAGCGATATCAAAATTCCGACCAACAGCAGCAAAGTCAGCAGTGCAGCACCCTTGGCTGCCCAGCCAAAAAGCTGGTCGGCCCATGGGCCTCTGCGTGCAAAGTTTTCAGGGGGCGGATTGGTCATGTGGCGATGGCTCGCCTTCGACGACGTGTCAAAGGCGGGCGTGTTGGCGGATAAAGTGGAGGACACGTAATGCCTTTGAAGTTTAATGCGCCGCCGCAACGACGAGAAACGATGAAGAGACTAACCGCTTACTTGAACGCGACAGCTTTACCAGAGCCGTCTTTGATCTCGCCCCAAACCTTCTCAATAAACGGTTTCACACTTGCCGGCATAGGCACATAGTCCAGGTCATCGGCTGTCTTGTCACCGCTTTTATAGGCCCAGTCGAAAAACTTCAAAGACGCTGTGGCTTGGCCTGGCTTGTCCTGGACTTTTTGCATCAAGATAAAGGTCGCACCAGTGATGGGCCAAGAGTCCTTGCCTGGTTGCTCAGTCAATATCTGGTAAAAACTTTTTGCCCATTCAGCACCCGCAGCGGCCGCCTTGAATGCGGTGTCGTCCGGCGACACAAAGTTGCCGGCGGCGTTGCGCATTTGCGCGAAAGTCATTTTGTTTTGTTTCACGTAGGCGTATTCAACATAGCCGATTGAGTTAGGCAAGCGACCGACGAATGCAGCAACGCCTTCGTTGCCTTTGCCACCCGCGCCAACAGGCCAATTCACCGCTGTGCCCTCGCCTACTTTGGCTTTCCACTCTGCATTGACTTTGCTCAGGTAGTTGGTGAAGATAAAGCTGGTACCTGAACCATCAGCGCGCCGCACTGGCGAAATCGCAGCATCAGGCAACGGTAGCGATGGGTTCATTGTTTTGATAGCCGGGTCAGTCCATTTGGTGATTTTGCCGAGATAGATATCTCCCAGAATTTGACCATTCAGCTTGAGCTGACCAGGATTGATGCCCTTAATATTTATCACTGGAACCACGCCGCCAATCACGGTGGGAAACTGTACCAAGCCTTTTTTGGCGAGTTCGTCGTCTTTCAAAGGCGCATCAGATGCGCCGAAATCTACGGTTTTCGCCTCAATTTGACGCAGGCCAGCACCAGAGCCAACCGATTGGTAATTGATCTTGACGCCTGTGACCTTGTTGTAGTCAGCCGCCCACTTGGAGTAAAGCGGTGCAGGAAAACTGGCTCCTGCGCCCGTCACGTCCTGGGCCATCGACAGCACCGGCAAAGCAGCACCGCCAACGATAGTGATCACGCTTACAAGGGGAAATGTGAAGTTTAATTTCATGAGGATGCCTTTCGGGTGGGTTGCACGGATGCCTCTACTGTAGAAACCTTGTATGACAAATTCGTGACTCCTTTAGCAAGCCCGCCGCATGTTGTCACAAACTTGTCATGCTGCTCTCTTACGCTTGCGATGTTCTAAAACAGGAGTAATTTAAATGCCCACTTTCCTTGCCCATCGGCGCGCCATCATGCTTGCAGCGTCTCTCGTTGTTTTGTCTGGTTGTGCTACGCCGTCTGGCCCAGTTTCAGTGGCGGAAACCATTTCCGCAACACCCGAATTAAGCACGCTTAACAGCCTCATGGTCAATGCAGGTTTGACAGACACCCTTAAAAGCGCCGGGCCATTCACCGTGTTTGCCCCTACCAACGCGGCCTTTGCCAAAGTCCCCGCCAAAACGCTGGATGATCTGGCCAAAGACCCTGCCAAGCTGAAAGCGGTCCTCACTTATCACGTCGTTTCTGGCAAGGTGATGGCCGCCGACGTGAAAAACGGCAACGCCAAAACTGTTAATGGTGCAAACCTCGCTTTGTCCAAAGCGGGTGATTTCGTAACGGTAGAAGACGGCATGGTGCAAAAAGCCGACATTTCAGCAACCAACGGGGTGATCCACATCATCGACAGCGTACTAATGCCCCCAACGCGCTGATTTTTCGTTTTTTCATTTGATCAAACGCGACGCGGCAACTTGCAGCGTCGCGTTTTTCGTTTCGCTTTGAATATTTCAAGAGCGCGCAATTACCTGGCTCTTTGACAGGCCACCTGACACAACGATCCCATGATAACCACGAGACCATTCCTTAACCGCCGCAACTGGCTGCTGAGCACCGGCGTTTTAGCAGCAACAACGTCGATGCCGTGTATTGCCCAGTCCTCAAAAATCCAGCGTAGTGTGACGGTCACGCAGATCGTGGATTCATCCTCTGCCCAACAAGATGTGTCAAAAGATTTCTCAATCGGCTCACGCGCGGCCTGGCAGGAGATTAATCTGCGAGGCGGCATACGCGGCAAACAGATTCAGCACATCACGCTGGAAACAGACGGGACTCAAGGCGATGCTCGCACAGCACTTGATGCAATTAAAAACAATCCGTCATGCGTTGTGCTGTCTGGCAGCGCCGGAGATGCATTGGCAACACAAATAGTGGGTCTGGCCCGGCAAACAGACCTCAACATTGCGCACGCCGCGCCGTGGTTGCAAAACTCAAGCCTGGAAATTGACGACAACACTTTTCCCATCTTTGCGGCACGACAAGAGCAGATCAGCCATTCGCTGAAAACACTGTCGGTGATGGGCTTGAACGAGCTCGGGGCGATTTACGGCACTGTGCGTGAGCAATCGCTGTACCACTCCGAAGTTCAACGCATTGCTGCCAACGTTAAGTTAAAACTCCAGGCCTTTCAAGCGGGTGGTGACTTGCGATCGCTGGGTCAAAAAATGACACCTAAAACACCTGCTGTACTGCTGTTTTTGGGGGGCACACCGGAGCTGTCCGAGTTCACACAAGGGCTGGAAAAACAGACGCGTCAGCGTTATATCGTGGCCTTGGCGGACGTCAATCTTCAAACCATGATGCAGATGGGTGCCGCACGCAGCACGCCAGTGATCGCGACCCAACCAGTGCCGATGGTCAACGCCAGCATGCAAATTGTGCGCAGCTATCGTGAAACACTGGCACGCCTGTTTGACGAGCCCCCTACGCCCTTAAGTCTGGCAGGCTTTATTGCCGCGCGCTATACGTATGAGGTGCTCAGCGACGTGGAAGGCCCCTTGACGCGCAAAAGCGCGCTGGCAGCATTTCGAAGACGCAACACGGTGGACGTTGGTGGCTTTCGGGTAAATTCTAACGCGCAGCGCCGCAGCACGACGTATGTGACTCAAACCATGATGACAGCCGACGGCCGACTGATTGGCTGACGCCCACCACATGAGACGGCCGCTTGAATGCTATGCTGATCAAATTGACAGAAAAACAGATTCAGTGATGCAAGATGGAACCTTATTGGCTGCGGTAGATCTAGGATCCAACAGTTTTCGCCTAGAGATTGGCCGCTTTGACCAAGGCCAGATCAACCGCACTGAGTACTTGAAAGAAACCGTTCGCCAGGGCAACGGTTTGGACGCCGACCGCAACCTCACCCTTGACGCCATGCAGCGGGGCTGGGACTGCCTGGCCCGCTTTGGCGAGCGACTGGCGGGCTTTAGAAAAGAACAAGTCCGCGCCGTGGCCACACAAACGCTACGTGAGGCTCGCAACCGCGTCGAATTTTTGGACAAAGCACACAAAATTTTGGGGTTTCCGATTGACGTTATTGCTGGGCGTGAAGAAGCCCGGCTCATCTATCAGGGCGTAGCGCATATGCTGCCGCAGTCCAATGAGAAAAGACTGGTGATCGACATTGGCGGCAGGTCGACAGAGATGATTGTTGGCAAAGGCCTTGATGCCCTGCATATGGAGTCTTATCGCGTGGGCAGCGTGGCTTGGTCGATGAAGTATTTTGCAGATGGGCAGTTCAGCCTGCGCGCCTTCAAGGCCGCAGAGGTTGCGGCCAAAGCCGTGCTCGAGGAAGCCGTCAACGCGTATCATTCGGGCGCGTGGAACGTCGCTTACGGCTCATCTGGCACGATTGGCGCGGTTACCGACGTGCTTACCGCTCACGGTTGGCCCGCAGACGTGGTCAGTCAAGCAGGGCTTGACTGGCTGCTGGACCGGCTGCTCAAGGCGCAAAGCGCAGATCGTTTGAAAATTGACGGCATGAAAGAAGACCGCCGGGCAGTCATTGGCGGTGGTGTCAGCGTCTTGCGCGCGGTTTTTGAGTTGTTGGGCATTGACCACATGCAAGCGGCTGTTGGCGCGCTGCGCCACGGTGTCCTGTACGACCTGATAGAGCGTGAGCAGGGGGAGACCGATTTACGGTCTACCAGCGTCTCCCGCCTTGCAGCGCGCTTTGATGTGGATCGGCCGCAGGCAGAGCGCGTGAGCAGAGTTGCGCAGCATTTGTTTTCAATGGTCAGCCGCGACCTGGACGTGCCAAACAACGAGCGCCGGATGCGCAAACTGCAATGGGCGGCACAGTTGCATGAAATTGGCAGCCGCATCTCGCATAGCGACTACCACAAGCACGGCGCTTATATTCTTGACAACGCGGATGCGCCTGGCTTTGCGCAACCCGAACTACACCGCTTGAGCTTGCTTGTGCTCGGTCATCGGGGCAAGCTGCGCAAGCTGGAGGTTGACTTTGAAGACCGCTTTTTTATTCAGCAACTGATGTGCCTGCGCATCGCTGTTATTTTGTGTCATGCAAGGCGCGACCCAGACTTTAAGGGCCTGCGGTTTGAGGCCAGCACAGTGCTTGAAAAAACGTTTGTATTGGCCTGCAGGCGAGGTTGGGCTGATGCGTTCCCGCAGTCTGTTCATCTGCTGCGCGAAGAAGTGGTAGCCTGGCAAAAAACGCCGTGGACGCTGACTGTCAACAGCCATTAAACCTACAAAACCTCGGGTGACTGCACCGTCACGATCACCGTCTGGCTTTGACCGTCCCGCTCACGGTTGCGCAGCCACCAGAGCGCACCTTTTTTGACGGCGCATTCGCTTTCCTTCAGCCCGAGCAACTGGGCAATGGTTTGACCGAGCACCGGCTGATGGCCTATCACCAGCACTGGATACTTGTGGACAGGCCACTGCACCAGCTCAAGCAGTTGCGCAGCACTACCGTCCGGTGCCAGCTCTGAGCGGACTTTGTATTTGCGCCCAAGTGCCAGCGCGGTTTGCTCACAGCGCCGGGCCGGGCTGACCCAAATACGCGCGCCTTCGGGCAGCTGCCTGTCCAGCCAGGCGGCCATGCGCAGGGCCTGCTTTTCACCGCGCTGAGTCAGTGACCGATCCATATCGACTGGCGCTTGCGCCTCGTCGCCCGCGCCGTCTTCAGCTTCTGCATGGCGCCACAAAATCAGGTCCACAGCCAGCTCCCAAAGCTATTTTTTGCGCCGCTCGGGCAGGGCGTAGCGCGCGATCAGTGCCGCTTGTGCGCCATGGCCTTTGCCGGAATGGCCCGCGTTGACGCGCGTGTAGTGGCCGTTGCTTTGCAGGTCCCAAGCATCAACGTCGTCATGCAGATAGGCCACCAGGCATTCGTCGATGATGCGCTGGCGAATTTTTGTGTCGGTCACTGGCCATGCCAGCTCAATACGGCGCAGCATGTTGCGGTTCATCCAGTCTGCACTTGACAGGTACAACTCTTCAAGGGCGTCACAGCGGAAGTAAAACACCCGCGAATGCTCTAAAAATCGGCCTATCACCGACCGTACCCGGATGTTGTCCGTCATGCCTGGAACCTGCGCGGGCAGCATGCAGGCACCCCGCACGATCAAATCAATCTTGACCCCGCACTGCCCAGCTTTGACCAGCGCCAGCATCAGGTCTTCATCGGTCAATGCGTTCATTTTGGCGACGATACGAGTTGGCTTGCCTTTGGCAGCGGCATCAGCCAGCGCGTTTATTTTTTCAATGAGCCGGCGCTGCAATTGAAACGGGGCCAGCAGCAAATGGTGAAGCTTGGGTAACCTGCTTTGGCTGGCTAGGTGCACAAACACGTTGTCCATATCCAGCGTCAACTTCGGCGCGGCCGTCAGGTAACTGACGTCGGTATACAGACGCGCCGTGCGCGGGTTGTAGTTGCCGGTCGACAAATGCCCGTATCGAACCATGTTGCGGCCCTCTCGCCGGGTAACAAGCAGCATTTTGGCGTGGGTTTTCAGGCCCACCACGCCGTACACCACCTGCGCGCCGACGGATTCCAGCATTTCGGCCCAATTGATGTTGGCCTCTTCGTCAAAGCGGGCTTTAAGTTCTACCACCACCGTGACTTCTTTGCCTCGCCGGACTGCCTCACGCAGCAGCAGCATCAGTTCAGAGTCAGACCCGGTGCGGTAAATCGTTTGCTTGATGGCCAGCACCTGTGGGTCGTTGACGGCTTCGCGCAAAAAGTCAAGCACGCCGTCAAAACTTTCAAACGGCTGATGGATTGACACATCGCCCTGCTTGAGGCGCTCAAAAAACGACTGCCCCTGCACCAGCTGTAAAGGATAGCAAGGCCTGTGGGCCGGGAACAACAACTTTGGGTCGTTGACCAGATCAACGATCTGCGTCAGCCGCACCAGATTGACCGGGCCTTGCACCCTGTACAAAGCCAGCGCTGGCAAGTTGAACTGCTTGAGCAAAAAGGCAGACAGATATTCCGAACAGCCTGAAGAGACCTCCAGCCTGACGGCCTGGCCGTAATGTCGCTGCTCCAACCCCAGACGCAGCGCAGTGCGCAAGTTTCGAACATCGTCTTCGTCCACGGCCAGATCAGAATGCCTGGTCACCCTGAATTGCGAAAACTCGCTCACCATACGGCCTGGAAACAGCTCATCCAGATGGGCACGAATCACGCTCGACAACGATACAAACAAGGTGCCCTTGATAGTGCCCTTGGCAGTCATATGAATGAACCGAGGCAGCACGCGCGGCACCTTGACGATAGCGATCTCGTTCTCGCGTCCAAAAGCATCGTGGCCGCTGAGCCGAACAATAAAGTTCAACGATTTGTTCGCCACCTGCGGAAAGGGGTGCGATGGGTCTAGCCCCACAGGTATCAGCAGGGGCCGTACCTCGCGCTCAAAATAGGCTTTCACCCAGCGCCGCTGCTCAGCGGTGCGTTCGCCATGTGACAAGATACGGATGCCGTGCTTTTCAAACTCGGGCAGCAGGTTGTCGTTATAAAGCGAATACTGCCGTGCCACCATCTCGTGTGCCAGCGCAGACAAGGCCTCGAACGATTCGACGGTGTACAGGCCTTTTTGCTCGCTGGTTTGTGCGGCGGTCAGATGCGGCGCGGCACGCACTTCAAAAAACTCGTCAAGGTTGGACGACACAATGCACAGGTACCGCAGCCGCTCCAGCAGGGGCACTTCTGGCCGCTTCGCCCAGTCGAGCACCCGCTCATTGAACGCCATGATGCTGTGATCGCGGTCCAGAAACTGAACCGGTTTAGCGGGGGATGGTTTGGGCAAAACTTGGCGCGTAACGTGGGTAGTAAGGGGCAGGTTCAGATTAAGCACAGTTGTCATAGATTGTCATAGTAATGACGACGTGTCTAGATATTTGATGACAGCGATGTGACAGTCTCGTCCATGGGCACCTTGAAAGTCAAGCCAGGCGACTTGGCACAGACCAGATGGCTTTCAAACAACCGGGCCGCATGCGCCCAACTAAAATCCAGCGCTCGAACGCGGGCTTCGCGGCGCGGTACGGCCAGAGCCTGATAACACGCCATTTTCAAATCAGTATGAAGCACACCGCCATGGTAGGTGCCATTGTCTGCACCGCCGGCATTGCACAGCACTTCCAGCGGCCCGTCGACCGGATAGGCGGCAACGGGCGTGCCGCAAGCCATGGCCTCCAACATCACCAGGCCGAAGGTTTCTGACCGGCTGGGAAACACAAAAACATCGGCTGCAGAGTACACCTTGGCCAATTCTGGTCGCGGCAGCACACCCAGCCAGCGAACCTGCGGGTAACGCTGCTTGAGCGATGCCTCCAGGGGCCCGACCCCGCAAACCACTTTGGTTCCGGGAAGGTCGAGCTTTAAAAACGCGTCGATGTTTTTTTCATACGATACGCTCCCCACAAATAGCGAAATGGGCCGCAACAACGTGCCCATCGGCGGATTCATGGCAGGCAACAGGCGCGGCTGCGGTTGAAAGGCAAACAGTCCAGTATCCACACCGTGCGTCCAGCCTCGCAAATTTTTAAAGCCGCGTTGTTCCAGCATGCGCACAACGCCTTGGGTCGGCACCATGACGCCAGATAACGGCTTGTGAAAATACCTGAACAGCGCGTATCCCCACGACACGGGGATTTTTAATGCTGCATGCAGGATTTCCGGAAACTTGGTGTGAAACGCAGTGGTAAATTGCAAACGCCGCTTGATGCAGTAACTTCGGGCGGCCCAGCCCAGCGGGCCTTCTGTGGCAATGTGAATGGCCTCCGGCGCAAATGCATCGAGCTTTTCTGTCAGCACACGTTTGGGCGACACGGCCAGCTCAATGCCCGCGTAGCCAGGACAGGGCCGGGTTTTAAACCAGCCCGGATGAATCGCTTCCAGCCGGTGGCCCAAGTCTTCCAGCTCACGCACCAGCTCGACCAGCGTGGTCACCACGCCATTGACCTGCGGTTGCCACGCGTCAGTGACCAGCGCAATTTTCATGGCTCGTTTCCTCGTGATGGTTTTGTCACGCAGTGACCGTGTTGCTGACGTTCCTGCGGTGGTTCGTCTCGTGCGTGGGGGACCAATACAGCAGCTCCAGCGTGCCGTCAAAATGTTCAACCAGCGCCGTGCGGCTTTCAACCCAGTCGCCATCGTTGCAATAAAGCACGCCGTCAATACTGCGCATCTCGGCTCGGTGGATATGCCCGCACACGACACCCTGGTGACCTCGGCGGCGGGCCTCGTTGGCCACCGCCACTTCAAAATCGGTCACGTAATTAAACGCGCTTTTGACCTTTTGCTTGAGGTATTTAGACAGTGACCAGTACGGCAACCCCATGCGTGCGCGTAAGCTGTTCAGGTGGCGGTTGAGCTTGAGCGTGAATTCATACAGGTTGTCGCCCACAATGGCCAGCCACCTGGCGCACTGCACCACGGCATCAAAGTAGTCGCCGTGAATGACCCACAACTGCCGGCCATCTGCTGTGACGTGCACGGCTTCCTCTATGACCTCAATGTCGCCAAACCGGTGGCCCATAAATTGACGCGCAAACTCATCATGGTTGCCGGGTATGAACACCACACGGCAGCCCTTGCGCGCCCGTTTGAGCAGTTTTTGCACCACGTCGTTGTGCGCCTACGGCCAATACCATTTGCGCCGCAGTTGCCAGCCGTCAATGATGTCGCCGACCAGATATAGCGTGTCGCTGGGGTGCGCCTTTAAAAAATCAAGCAGGGCTGTGGCCTGGCAGCCAGGCGTGCCCAGGTGCAGGTCCGATATAAAAATCGTGCGGTAACGCGTACGCAACGATTCATCGTCGCTGTCATGCTGCTCCTGCGGGTTTGTGCTCCCGATGGATGCCAAAGCGTCAAACATGGCACGCATCACGCGGCTACTGGTTTGGCGTCTGGCGCCGCAATGAAGTGCTTCAAATAACGCGGCGGCAAGTCTGCAATCCGCATCATCATCGGCAAGTCAGCAGAATTAAAGTCGGGGTCCCAGGCCGGCGCGCCCAGCACTTTGGCGCCCAGCCGCAGGTAGCCGCGAATCAGCGCGGGCGGCTCGATGTTCAGGGAGTCATCAAGCCTGTCCACCGGCAGCGCCAGGCGCGGCGTCACGTGGTACTCAATCGGCGCCAGATGGGTTTGCCTGACCTGCCGCCAGATGCTGGCGGCCGCCTGGCCACTGCTACACGTGTTGTCGCCTGCGGTCTGCATGGGTATGCTAGCGCAGCCAATCATGGTGTCCAGCTGGTTGCGCGCCATAAACTCAGCCAGCGCACCCCACAACGCCAGAATCACGCCGCCCGAGCGGTGGTCCATGTGTACGCAGCTGCGCCCCAGCTCCACCATGCGCGCGCGCAGGCCGCGCAGACGGGTCAGGTCAAACTCAGTGTCGCTGTAGGTGCCGCCTGCCCGCTTGGCCTGGCTGGGCGTCAGCACGCGGTAGGTGCCTATCACCTCACCACCAGCGTCGCCGCTGGACTCGTCGCGCACCAGCAGATGCTCGCAATAGTCGTCAAACAGGTCAATGTCGTGGTCAGGCACGGTGATGGGCAACGTGGCACCCATTTCTACCGCAAAAACCTGGTATCTCAAACGCTGCGCCGCCCGAACCTCGTCCTGATGCCGGGCCCAGCTGACCGAAATTTTGCCCACGGCAGGCCTTTGAATAACGCTGGAAATGACAGTTTGACCGCTTGGACAAAGTGACCCCCGTAAAACAGGCGACATGGCGTCTTGCGGCATGGTCACAGGAGACAGGGCAAAGGTGGGGTTTGGTAATTCTTTCATGGCTAGCTCCTTGTGGTGATATTTGGCGTCTAAGGTTTTAATCTATCGGTTCGCTTCAATGACGGCGCTTAAATTTGCTGTAAAAAAGCCCCGGGGTCGGGGCTGCTGTTAAAAACTCACTTAACCGCAATCGGCTGTATTGATCGCTGTAGCTCCCGGATGCTCTGAAGGCCTATCAGCCAGGGGCGCGCGCCCGGCTTGAAGCGCAGGCCGCCCGGGCTACTGGCCAGCGCCAGCGCGGTACAACGCAAAATGCGCAGGCACTGCTGGTTGAAGTTCAAGGGGCTTTGAGCGGGGACGATTTGTTCCATGGCCAAATTGTGAGCAGTCGAGGTGACGCGTCTGTGTCAGTTAAGTGGCAGTTGTATGACAGGACAAGGCCACCTCTTGGCTCAACGTCATGCCTGAATGCCGCGTATTCGGATCGCACGTCAGTCAAGGCGTGTGACTTAACCGTCACACCGTGAAAACCCTGAGCCGCCGCAAAATCAGGTAGGCTAACGGTCAAAAACTCAAACTTTTTGCGTCGTTTTGAGCGCTCAAGATAGACAAATTGGTCATCATTCCCCCATACTGCACTGCTTCGCCTGGCGACAGCTGTCGTCTGTCGTTGGCTGCCCATCAACCCCATTTGTCCGGAGCTGTGTTGTGAACGAAATCAAAAAGGCCCGTCGGCTGATTGAAGCTGACCCCCAAACGGAGACCGCAAAAATATTGTCCAGCTTGGTATTGGCGCTCGAATCTGAAGAAAAATTTAATTTAAGTGGTTTGTACAAACTCAGCTTTGATGATTTTCACCTTGCGATTGATGTTCTGAAGGAATGGAGACTGGATCGGTACTATTCAGGCAAGGCCAAGCTGCATGATTTGTCGGTACAAGTCGCCAGCATGAACGCCTGAAACCCTGCTGAATCGCCATTGAAAGTGCTGTGAAACGACCTGGCCGTTGATGCCCGCACAGCTCTGGCGTGAATGCGCAGCCCCCATGCAGGCCAGCTGCACCTCTGGCAACATCGTGCAATGCCTGAATTGTTAGACCATCCCCACCCTGCCCCCGCAGCCGCGCCAGCAGCCACCTTGACCGTTTTGTACGATGGCGCGTGCCCCTTGTGCCGACGCGAAATTGGGGTGTATCAGAGCTTGCGGCCAATTGACACGGCCCAGACGCTGAAGTTCTCAGACATCAGCCAGGTCGATTCAGCCCTTCCGCCCGGCGCCCAGCGCAGTGACTACCTGGCGCGCTTTCATGTACAGCGGGGCGATGGCCAGGTTTTGAGCGGCGCGGCCGCTTTTGTAGCGCTGTGGGCCACGCTGCCCGGCTGGCGTTATCTGGCATTGCTGGCGCGCTTCCCAGGCGCTACATCCGTGCTGGAGATGATTTACCGCGGGTTTTTGCGCATCAGGCCGCAAATGCAGGGCATCGCCAAAGCGTTTGAAGCGCCCCGCGTGCCAAAAGACCTGGCAGGCGATTTGCGGTCAGACCAGGCTGGAGAAACCGGTGCGGTGTGGATCTATCTAGGCCTGTTGGCCGTATCAACCGACGTGGGCGTGCGCGCATTCGCCCAGCGCCACCTGGCCACTGAGCAAAGCCATCTCAACCAAATCAACGCCGTTCTGCCGTGGCCCCAGCGCAGCCGCCTGCTGCCCGGCTGGCGCGTAGCGGGCTTTGCCACCGGCGCCCTGCCCGCCCTGTTTGGCCCGCGCGCTGTCTACGCCACGATTGGTGCAGTAGAAACCTTTGTCGACCAGCACTACCAGCACCAGATCGACAAACTGCAAAACCGGCCCGAACACGCCAAGCTGCTCAGCCTGCTGCGCGAATGCCAGCAAGACGAATGCGAGCACCGCGACGAGGCTCTGGCCAATGACGCCCTGCAGAGCCATCCGCCCGGCTGGTTGCTGCGCGCCTGGTGCAAGGTGGTGGGCAGCGGGTCGAAGGCTGCAGTGGCGCTGGCTCGGCTCATTTAGATTGACAAGCTGCTATGTATTTAGTAGCTGCTCGCGCCCGTAGATTATGGGCTAGAAGTACTTTTCATACCTGAAATGGTCCGTTTTAGCGTTTCAACGCATTGGAAATACGGCTCTGGCCCACTGTAAAGTCTAAAAAGCTGTTTTCGGACCGCTTTCAGATATCTTTTTAGGCCTGAAACTCAACAGATTATTCTGCGAGCAGCGCCTGTATCAACTGCATTTAAATTACCCACGTTAAGCTTTAAGCCCCTTTAAGGTGAAACTGATATTTGTAGTTTTGCTTTGACGAAATTGAAATTAATTAGAACGCGACCTAGATCAGCCTAGTTAACCTCAGCCTAGTTAACCTCCGTATATAAACACAGCATAAATGTTTATAACTCCAACCCATTAGCTCGAAACAAATGAAAAGTCGTTGGAGCAGCAAGGCGCCACTTTCCAAGCGGGTAAGGGTTCACATTTCAAAGTCTTGTTCAATGGCAACCAGTCCGCTTTGCCTATTCACGGCACGGTTCGGGTGGGCAAGGGGCTTGAAACTGCCATCAAACGCCAGCTTGGATTGAAATAGGAAACCACCGTGTTTCACTATCCCGTGACGCTAACCCCCGATCACGGTACTGTGCTGGTAACTTTTGCAGACCTACCCGAGACCATCACCTTTGGTGCGGATAAGTAAGAAGCGCTGATGCAGGCCATTGACGCGCTTGAAACCGGCTTGTCGTGTTACGTGGATGCACGTCAGCCGCTACCTGTGCCCAGCACGGCCAAACGAGGCCAGAAAACAATTAGCCCCAGTGCGCTGGAATGCGCCAAGCTGGGCGTCTACAAGGCCATGACGGACCAAGGCATGCGTAAAGCCGAGCTGGCATACCGCTTGGGCTGGCATATGCCGCAGGTTGATCGGCTTTTTGACTTGCGCCATGCATCAAAATTTGAACAAATTGAGACGGCTGCGGCGGTGTTGGGCAAGCGACTGGTGTTAAGTCTTTAATGAGGAGTCGATGATGATGCTGGTAGCGCGGCGACCGCTGGCCCGGCGGTGTTTCGCTGATTTTTTTTGAATGTGATTGAGCGCAATCGCGCGGCTGTACTGAATGCGCTGAATTAATTTAGATTGATGGGAATCTGACTCCCACTACTACCGGTTATTCGATGTCAGGAATGGGTGGCCAAAAGTTGCGGTTCGCCTTAACCCAGTTTTTGAGCTTACGCCTTGCAGAGTTCCCTGCAGTCTCAATTTTGAGCGCATCGCAAATCGCCTTCCACGTTGTTGGCTCTTTTTTGGAGCAAAGTTCGGGAACAGTTGCAACCCAATCGACAGGGCTTAAGGTTGGACTTTCTTGGAATCTGATCCCGATTAATTGCGCGATTAATTGCGTGACCCCGATTAATCGCCGTGTGTAGGCGCGGTGCTGGGCGCGGCGCTACATCGCGGGTTGGGTAAGTCGGGCTGACAGCGTGATTTGGATTTTTTGGTATCGGAGATTTTGAACGCTGACCCCGACCCAACAGCCCTCAATTGCCAAGGGTGCGCAATTCCTGAATCCGGCTGACCGTCTTGCGCGTTTGGCAGCTGACATACAGCGGCTGATAGGCCTGCCCGCCTTACGCAGCACCGGCCTCAAATTAGTAATCCTTGTTGCGCAGCGCAAACCAGGCAGACTGCGCGCCTTTGAGTTGCATCCGCTGGTCTTCGGCCAGCCGAAACCGCACTGCGGTGTAGCTGGCATTCAGGCGGCGGTCGGCCATCACAGACTCATCGCCAAGGCACAAGATCAATTTGTTCGTAGCCTGAAACGTTCGCGCATTTTGCCGCCCAACCGGCTGCTGGCGCAGCAATTAATGCAAAAACAATCATTGGGCGGTAAAAATAACAAGAGCGCAGCAAGTTGCCCAGCCTAACGTGATGCACACCGCAACGCATGCGATCGTGACGTGTCGCTGAAAGCTGCAGTGAGCGTCAGCATCTCCTTGAAGTTC
>JANYED010000113.1 GCA_025363315.1 Polaromonas sp. | reverse complement strand
ATACTCAAACCTTGGGCCTGAAAGCTTGCAATAGCGATTCGCTCTTCATATTGAAGCTGCTGGTAGTGCTGCGGTTTAGTCATTTCTACACCTTAGTTGATTTAAGGTGTTGCACTTCAGATTTGATTTCGCCTTGGGCTAGAGGCCTAAAACATAGGTGAAAACGGCCTCAAATTGGCATTTTGAAGTGTCAAAACAGCCCAAATAGCGTTGAAAAGCGGCTGGGAGCCTGAAAAACAGCCGATTTGGCGTACAAAAAGTGGCTATGAGCCAATGAATACGTGCGCAAGCAGCTATGTTTTTAAGAGCGTTTGGATGGGTTTAATTGGAATCTGACCCCGATTTCCCGCGCCAGCTTGTTGGCCCTGCTGCGCGAATGCCAGCAAGACGAGTGCGAACATCGCGACGAAGCAATTGCACTGCAAGCCCAGCCGCCCGGCTGGCTGCAAAGATGTCTATTACAGACCTGGTGCAAGGTGGTGGGCAGCGGGTCAAGTGCAGCCGTGGAGCTGGCGCGCCGAATCTAAGCATTCAAGTTGCTATGTTTTTAATAGCTGTTACCGCACATATCTATTGGCTTTAAGCACTTTTTTGCACCTGAAAACGGCCGTTTCAACCTACATAAGACACATACGGCCCAGTTTTGACCTGAAGAAAGATCAAAAAAACTACTTGTAAGCGGCATTCAGGGTTCCAGACCAAGAAAAATTGGAATCTCAGGCAACCTCTATTTCACCCACCCCAAACGATTTGGTTCGCTTTCCTGATTCTTTTTACATTGCATAAGCGACTGACTGCAAAAGCGATAATATACCTACTAAGTAAAACGTTTTGAGGATTGATCATGAGCGCTGTTTTAATCTCTACCAAGGGCCAGATCGTGTTGCCCATCGCAGTGCGCAAGGCTTTAGGCTTGACGCCGGGTATGCGAGTCAACGTCAAAGTCAGCGGTAAAAGCGCGCAAATCACACCTGCCCCGGCTAAAAAGACGGCAAGCCTGAAAGATATCCAAACGCTGCTCAAGTACGACGGCCCCGAAGTTGCCGTCAGCGAGATGCGCGTAACCGACTACAAAGGTTAAACAGTGCGAGCCATAGACACCAACGTGCTGGTGCGCGCCATCGTCAACGACGACACAGCGCAGTCAGCCCGTGCAGTTGCACTGCTGACTGAGCATGACATTTTCATACCCGTGACGGTCATGCTGGAGCTCGAATGGGTGCTGCGCTCACGTTACGCCTTTGCACCTAAAGTCATCGCGCAGGCCATCGCCAAAATCACCGCTTTGGGGAACGTGGTTGTTGGCGAGCGAGCTGCCGTGCTCTCTGCGGCAAACAGAGCGGCGCAGGGATGGGACTTTGCAGATGCGCTGCATCTGGCCTTGAGCGAAGGCTGTGAAGACTTCACAACCCTCGATGCAGACCTCGCAAAACGCGCTGCTCGTGAGGTGGCTGGTGGGGACAAGGTCAGGCTTGGGGTGACAAAACTTTAGCCTTAGTAGCTCGGGTAAGCCTGCAAGGCGTAAACCAACTACTCGCGACAAGATTTGGGAAACGTTTGGTTACGCTTTGCCAACCCGACCTACGAAACTTTGCGCCGTAAATCTGTAGCGTCACGGTTGCTCTTTCCAATATTACAAATAGCGCAAAGAGTTTGGAAATTGCTGAGTGCATCGTGACCGCCGCGTGAGCGGGGAACGATGTGATCAACATGAAGTATGGCACCACCGTGCGAGTTTTGTCCGCAGGCGACGCACTGCCATTCATCTCGCTGAAACACCTGCCAACGTAGCGCGGGCATTACTCGAGTTTTATTTTCTGCTAACTTGGACGCATTGGCCCTGATTTCATCCGGCAGTGATAAGTCACCTTCCATTTCAATGCCGTCTTCGTGCTGCCGCAGCCACTCGGACAGCTTTGCAATGAGCGTATCGAGCCGATGCGGCAAGCCTTTCGCGATTTGGATGTAAGCGTCGTACACAGGAAAGAAGTAGACCCAATTCTTTACCAATTTGACTAACGTGATGTCAGAAACGGGAAAGTGATAGTTATGGCCGAGGAAATGATTGTCGTAAAGCTTTTTATCCAATCGAAATTGATATTGTTCGTGAAACGGAGCTAAAAGAGGTAGGGTGTCCGACCAAACAATGTCTGGCTTCATGTGCGAAAGAAAACACAACGGAGCAATCTTGTGTTGGTTGTCGATATGAAAGCGCAGCAACTTGTCGGAGGATTGTGTCTCTAGTCCCTTGAGCCACCCGTTCTCTAGCAGTGTGAAGATGCCGTCTTGATCAAGGACAAACGCGAATCGAAACGGCAGTATTTGGACAGGTTTTCCGTCTTTGCGCGAGAAGCCTGGCCATTTGTCCTTGCGCTGCCCGCCGATACCAACGAACACCTGTTCATACTTGATGGAGAGCTCGGTATCTCGCTTCTGTCGAAAATTTGGATAGGTACTGACTATGGAGTCTTCAAGCACCTCTATGCCGTAAATGTCACGAACGAGCGCAATAGCGGTATTTGTTGCCAAACGAAGGCGGGGCAAAACTGAATGTTTTAACGCATCGGCACGCAAGCGAGCGTCATCAACAAGGAACAGGTTCGCATCCTGTTCGTCGAACGTAACGCTTGAGAGTGCCGAAAAGCTCATGTGAAGGCTAAAGTAATGTGAGGGAAATCAGAGTCAGAGTCAAATTCAAATTCAAATTAAATCCAACTCAAGCCAACGCCCGCCGCGCAATGTAGCCAGAACGCGATTCGCCCGCATTCTTAGCCGCCTGATCAATCCGCCGGAGCACGCGCGATGGCAGCGTGATATTGATACGCTCTGCCTTGTCTGACAGTGACGCAATATCAACCGTCACCAAACCCCATGTCCAACCCTTGAAGCTGCGCTTGGCTTGGTGCGCCGCCAATGTTTGCGGCTCTGGCACGGCCAGTCCATCATCAATCGCCACTTCCAGCCACAACTCA
>JANYED010000107.1 GCA_025363315.1 Polaromonas sp. | reverse complement strand
CCGGCTTTGCCGAGACGACGCAGGCTGTGCTCTTCGTTGGCAACTTCACCAATGGTGGCGCGGCATTCGATGTGGATCTTGCGGACTTCACCCGAGCGCATACGCACTTGGGCGTAAGTACCTTCACGAGCCAGCAGCGTTGCAGATGTACCAGCGGAACGTGCAATTTGCGCGCCCTTGCCGATTTGCATCTCGATGCAGTGGATCGTTGAGCCCACCGGAATGTTGCGAATCGGCAACGTGTTGCCAACGCGAATCGGCGCTTCCGAGCCGCTGAACAGCGTGGCGCCAACTTCGAGGCCCCGTGGGGCAATGATGTAAGCGCGCTCGCCGTCCGCGTAGCAGATCAAGGCAATGTGAGCCGTGCGGTTGGGGTCGTACTCAATGCGTTCGACTTTGGCCGGAATGGCATCCTTGCTGCGCTTGAAATCCACCACACGGTAGTGGTGCTTGTGACCGCCGCCTTTGTGACGAACAGTAATGTGACCGTTGTTGTTGCGGCCAGACTTCTGGAATTGCGGCTCCAGCAGCGGTGCGTAAGGCTCACCCTTGTGCAGGTGGTCACGCGAGATTCGCACCATCCCGCGCATGCCGGGTGATGTGGGTTTCATTTTAATGACAGCCATAGTATTTTCAGCCTTTTAGGCAGACTCCCCACCGAGATTGAGCTCTTGACCGGCTTTGAGCGTCACGTAGGCTTTGCGAATGTTGTCGCGGCGGCCTACAGATTTGCCAAAACGCTTGGTCTTGCCTTTGATGTTCAAAACAGCAACTGACTGAACGTCTACCTTGAACATCAACTGCACTGCAGCCTTGATTTCATATTTGGTAGCGTCTTGCAGCACCTTGAAGGTCACAGCATTGGTCTTGTCAGCGATCATCGTGGCCTTCTCAGACACGATAGGTGCAACCAAAACTTGCATCAAGCGGCCTTCGTCGAAATTGGATGTTAATTTGGAAGATTTAGCGCTCATGCGAACATCTCCTTTAGTTGGTCCATGGCAGCCTTGGTGACCAAGACTTTCTTGTAGTGAACCAGCGACACCGGATCGGCGTAACGGGGTTCGACCACCAGAATGTTCACCAGGTTGCGTGAAGCCAAATACAGGTTTTCATCCACCACATCGGCGATGACCAGTACTGAGCTCAGGTTCATGGCTTTGAATTTGTCAGCCAAAACCTTGGTCTTGGGCGAGTCAACTGTCAACGAATCAACCACAGACAGGCGACCTTCGCGCGCCAGCTGGGAGAAGATCGACGCCATACCAGCGCGATACATCTTTTTGTTGATGTTTTGTGTGAAGTTTTCGTCAGGCATGTTCGGGAAGATACGACCGCCGCCGCGCCACAGAGGGGAAGATGTCATACCAGCACGTGCACGACCGGTACCTTTTTGTTTAAAGGGCTTTTTCGTTGAGTGACGAACTTGCTCACGGTCTTTTTGAGCCCGGGTACCTTGGCGGGCGTTGGCCTGGAAGGCTACGACCACTTGGTGAATCAGGCTTTCGTTGTATTCACGACCAAATACGGTATCAGGCACATCCACTTTGGATGAGGCCAGACCTTGGTCGTTCAGGAGTTCAACTTGCATCAGTTAGCTCCTTTCGCTGTAGCTACGGGCTTTGCCTTGATCGCGGCACGAACCGTGACAAAGCCGCCTTTTGAACCAGGCACAGCGCCGCGAATCATCAGCAATTGACGGGCTTCGTCAATGCGCACGATTTTCAGATTTTGCGTGGTTTTGGTGACATCACCCAGGTGACCTGTCATGCGTTTACCAGGAAACACACGACCAGGATCCTGCGCCATACCAATGGAGCCAGGCACATTGTGCGAACGACTGTTACCGTGCGACGCGCGCTGCGAGCTCATTTTGTGACGCTTGATGGTGCCGGCAAAGCCTTTACCAATGGAAGTGCCCTGCACATCCACCATTTGGTCAATTGCAAACACATCAGCGGCAGGCACAACCGTACCCGCAACATATTTGCCTGCAACATCAGCCGTCACGCGGAATTCTTTGATGACTTCCCCAGCTTCAACGCCTGCTTTCGCAAGGTGGCCAGCGGCCGGCTTGGTCACGCGTGATGCTTTGCGCGAGCCGAATGCAACCTGGAGTGCACTGTAGCCGTCATTTGCTTCGGTTTTAACCTGGGTAACACGGTTGTTAGAC
>JANYED010000095.1 GCA_025363315.1 Polaromonas sp. | reverse complement strand
CGCACCCGGTCGATCACGCCCTTGCTGTGGCCGTGGGCAGTGTCAACCACGATGGCGTCAACGCCAGCTTTGACAAGCGCTTCAACGCGCTCTTCGGTGCCTTCGCCCACGCCTACTGCTGCGCCCACGCGTAAAGCACCTGACGGATCGCGTGCTGCGTAAGGAAAATTGGTTTGTTTGGTAATGTCTTTGACCGTGATCAGGCCCTTCAATTCAAAGTCGTCGTTGATGACCAGCAAGCGCTCGAGCTTGTATTTGTTTAGCAGCGCCTTGGCTTCAAGCGACGACGTGCCCTCTTTGACGGTGATGAGCTTTTCGCGCGGGGTCATGATCTGGTGGGCTTTGACGTCATAGCGGGTTTCAAACCGCAAATCACGGCTGGTGACAATACCCACGACTTTGCCGCCATCGCATACCGGAAAGCCTGAAATACCGAGCTGTTCCGACAGCTCCAAAATCTGCAAAACGGTATGTTCAGGGGTGATCACCACTGGGTCACGCACCACGCCAGACTCATAGCGTTTGACCCGCGACACCTCAGCGGCTTGCTGCTGGGGTGTAAGGTTTTTATGCACGATGCCAATGCCGCCTTCCTGGGCAATGGCAATGGCTAGCCGGGCTTCAGTTACCGTGTCCATAGCGGCGGACACCAAGGGCAAATTCAGGCGAATATTGCGGGAAAACTGGGTGGAAAGATTGGCGTCCTTGGGAAGGACCTGGGAGTACGCTGGCACCAACAATACGTCGTCGAAGGTGAGCGCTTTGCCGAGTAGGCGCATAGGTAAAGCTCCAAAAGTAGGATTGTACCCGTGGCGTGCCGGTCTACCTGGTGCGGTTTGGGCGCGTTAAATATCGGCAAAACCGCACATAAACAGCGCAATCAGTGCCAAAACGAGCGGTTCTTTGCAATTCGCAATGCACAAACACGCTGCTTGCAGAGCTACACTTGAAAAATGACCTTAAAACCCGTATCAAAAACTTTCGCCACCTTGATTGGCATGTGCGTTTTGACTCTTGCCACCACCACCGCCAGCGCCCAGTGGCAATGGGTTGACAAGGACGGCCGCAAGGTTTTCAGTGACCGGTCGCCGTCTGCCGAAGTCCGGGAAAAAGACATTTTGAAGCGCCCAGCCGGCGCGCCCCGGGCCGCTACTACTGCCGCCGTAGCGGCTGCGCCTCTGGCAGATGCCGGTGCGGGTAGTGCGGTCAAGCCCGCCTTGGCGGCATCGACACCGGCCTCCAAAGCCAGCGCGCCCAAGCTATCAGGCAAAGACACCGAACTTGAAGCCAAGAAAAAGAAGACCGAACAGGACGAAGCCGCCAAGAAAAAAGCCGAGGAAGAAAAGGTTGCCAAAACCAAAGCCGACAACTGCGAGCGCGCCAAGAGCGGCCTGGCTACGCTTCAATCAGGGGTGCGCATGTCATCGGTCAATGCCAGCGGAGAACGCGAAATTTTTGATGATGCCAAACGCGCCTCTGAGACCAAGCGCGCTCAAGAAGTCATCGACAGCAGCTGCAAGTAGGTCAGGCGGGCTGACATAGGTCAGCCGCCATAGCCTGCCTTAGCGCCAGCTCTTTTGGCGGAAAACAAACCGGCACTTTTGACACCTTGGCGCGCAAACCGCTCGCGTCGGGCGACTTTGGGGTCAACCCGCAGCGGCCGGTAAATCTCAATCCTGTCGTTGTCTTTGAGCCTGTGGTTCAGGCTATGGCGTTTGCCCCAAACGCCTGCGCTCAGATCACCAAGGGCCAGCTCGGAGAATTCTGTTAGCGCACCACTCTGCGCGACCGCCTGGCCAAGGCTGCTGCCGTCAGGAACGTCCAGAGCCCATTCACGCACCTGTCGCGGCGCTGATGAATAGACAAGCGTAACTTTCAATCAAGCCTCGTCATACACATGGACGGCCCGCTTGACGAAAGCATCGACCAGACTACCCGCAATTTTGTCGAACACCGGGCCCACCAGCGCTGCCAGCGCAGCATTGTCAAAGTCATAACTCAATGAAAACTCCACTTTGCAGGCGCGCTCGTTGTTTTTACCCACCGGCGTAAAGTCCCATTGTCCGTCGAGCTTTGAGAACGGTCCGTTCACCAGCTGCAGGCTGACCTTGCTGTCTTTGACATGCGTATTCTGGGTGGTAAAGCTTTGCTTGATGCCGGCCATCGACAAGCCGACTTTGGCGGTCATGCCCTGATTGTCTTCTGCCAGCACTGCAGCCTGATCGCACCAAGGCAAAAATTGCGGGTAGCTCGCCACGTCAGTGACCAAAGCAAACATTTCAGCAGCGCTGTACCAGATTAAAACGGACTTGTGAACGGTTTTCATACAATCGAGAGTTGCGCACGATTGTATTAGTCGATGGCAACCTTAAATATTGTCATGGCTACCAAAGACCCATCCTCATCCAAAAAACCCGACGCCGTGTCGTCAGGCAAATCCAAGCACAACCGGCCTGCCAACGTATCGCCCAAAGCCGTTGCTGCGGCAGTGCGCATCGCCGACAACAAAAAGGCGATGTTCAACTACCACATTGAAGAGCGCTTTGAAGCGGGCATGGTGCTGGAAGGCTGGGAAGTTAAATCAGTGCGCGAGGGCAAGGTGCAGTTGACCGACGGCTACGTGGTGATTCGCAATGGCGAGGTCTTTATCATCGGCTGCCAGATCAACCCACTGGGCACCGCATCTACCCACGTCACGCCTGACAAGGTGCGGACCAAAAAGCTGCTCATGCACAAAGCCGAGATCAAGCGGTTGATGAGCAAAGTTGAGCAAAAGGGCTTTACCTTGGTGCCACTGAACATGCACTGGAAAGCCGGCAAGGTGAAGTGCGAAATTGGCCTGGCCAAAGGTAAAGGCGAGCACGACAAGCGCGACACCATTAAGGACCGGGAAGGCAAGCGCGAGGTGGAGCGCGCCATGAAGTCACGAAGCCGCTAGGTCAGGCTGCGCAGCGGATGCGCATCTGCCGCCCAAGGGCTGACAAAAAACGCATCGGCCATGCCGGGTTTGACGTCTTCAATCCGCTCTGGTTGCCACTTGGGTGTGTAGTCTTTGTCAACCGCCAGCGCGCGTATGCCTTCCACCGTTTCACTGGCCACGCCTGGCCGTAAGTTAAAGCAGTTGTGCACCATGTCGCGCTCCATGCGCAAGTCTTCGGCCAGGCTCAATCCACGCGCTTTGCGGATTTGCTCTAACGCGACGTGCAGCATCAGCGGTGAGCGTTTGCGAAGCACAGCAGCTGTCTTTTTAGCCCAGATGTCGTCTTTAGCCTTTTCCAGACTGTCAACGATATGTTTAACCCTCAAAAGACCAAAATGAACATCAATTTTAGGGTATTTTAGGGCTGTAGCCCTTGTTTTACGGGCGCTAGCAGCTCCTAAATATGTAGCGTGCCAACTGTCGAAACCCTCACGACCCAGCGCGTCCCACAACGCAGGCAAGCCGGCCGCATCGACTTTGACGTCCGCCAAACCGTAGTCAATTGCATCATCAGCGCCAATGACTTCACCTGTCAACGCGAGATACTCACCCACATGGCCTGGGCAGCGGCTTAAAAAGTAGCCGCCGCCTACGTCAGGAAACAAGCCAATGTTGGTCTCAGGCATCGCCATTTTCGTGTGCTCGGTGACGATTCTCAATTTGGCACCTTGACTGAGCCCCATGCCGCCGCCCATCACCACCCCGTCCATGAAGGCGATGTACGGTTTGGGGTAGTTGTAAATCAGGTGATTGAGTGTGTACTCTTCAGTAAAAAACTCGTCGAGTGCTGCATCACCAGCCAGTGCGGCGGTATGAAAAAACCGGATGTCACCGCCCGCACAAAAGCCGCCAAACAGCGCCTCCGGCGTGCCCGGTTTGCCTGCCTTGTTGGTCCCGCGAATCGCCGCCAGTTCAACTGCCGGGTCATCACGCCAGGCGGTCAACGCGGCCGTGATGTCGCGCACCATTTGCAAGCTAAGCGCGTTTAAAGCTTTGGGGCGATTGAGTGTGATTAGCCCTGCGTTGCCGCGCCGCTCAACCAAAATATCTGCCTGATTACTTGTCGTCATCGTTTGTCTTTCCAAGCCATTAATTCGTTCAGCACCAAGCTGCCCACCACCAGCGCGCCGCCATACAGCACGCTGGTGCCAGGCACCTCGCCTGCACCTGCCCAGGCCAGCAGAATGCCAAAAATAATCTCCAGCGACGCCAGCAATGCCATTTCGGGTGCTTTCAGCATCGATGCACACCACACCGACAGCACGCACGGCACGGCCAGTTGCATCAAGCCCAGGCCGGCCAGCAAGCCGACATCGTGCGCGGTCGCAGTGAGTGGCCAGGCTAACGGCAGTACAACAAGGCACGAGACCACAGCCCCCACCAGTACCGCTGGCACCAGATCAACCCGATGCCCCTGTGCCTGGCTGTGCTGCACTACTGTCCAGTTGCAGGCGGCAGCCAGTGGCACCGCCAGCGCGACCAGTGTGCCCGTCAGCTGACTGCGCAAATCAGCTTGCCCGCCATACATCCACACAATGCCCACACCCGCCAGTGCAATGGCCAACCAGGTACGGCCAGGCACGTGATGGCCTACCGCAAACCGCGCCAGCAACGCTGTGAGAAGCGGCCCCAACGCCAGCATAACCAGCACATTAGCAACGGTGGTCAGCGTCAGCGCCACCATGTAAGCGGTGAACATGGCGCTCCAGCACACGCCAGACAGCCAGAGCGATGGGCCACCTCGACGCATTTGCGCAAAAACGGCCTTTCCTTTGAACAGCGGCAGGATTACCAGCAGCGACAACACCGTGAAAAAGCTGCGCCAGAACGTGACTTCAAAGCTGCGAGCAGATTCAAGATGCCGCGTGACCACGCCTGCGGTAGACCACAGCAGTGCACAAAGCACCATCAGCACTACGGCGCGGCTATGGGTCAGTTTCATTACAGATTCCAAAAGTAGGAAACCCTGCCCCTTCTAGCAGGGGCCACGGATCTGGCTCTGCCAGTCCGTCCGTAGGCGCAGCGGCCCTCTCGGGGGGCAGCGGCCACACGCAGTGAGCAAGCGTGGGGGCTTATCTCCCTGCCCGCTTGCGTTCGCTCTCGCTCAGGTGCCGCTTGCGCAGGCGCACTGACTTGGGCGTAATTTCTACCAGCTCGTCTTCTTCAATAAACTCCACGCCGTATTCGAGCGTCAGCTCAATCGGCGGGGTGATTTTGATGGCGTCTTCCTTGCCTGACACGCGGAAGTTGGTGAGTTGCTTGGTACGCGTTGCGTTAACGACCAGATCGTTGTCACGGCTGTGGATGCCGACGATCATGCCTTCGTACACCGGGTCGTTCGCCTTGACGAACATGCGGCCACGGTCGTCCAGCTTGCCCAGCGCGTAGGTAAAGATTTCGCCTGCGTCCATCGAGATCAGCACGCCGTTTTTACGACCACCGATTTCGCCTTTGTGCGCTTCGTAGCTGTCAAAAATATTGCTGATCAGGCCTGAACCGCGGGTCAGGTTCAAAAATTCGTTGGTAAAACCAATCAAACCGCGCGCCGGAATGCGGTACTCCAGGCGCACACGGCCACGACCGTCAGACTCCATGTTCACCAAATCGCCCTTGCGCTCACCCAGGGCTTGCATCACGCCGCCCTGGTGCTGCTCTTCGATGTCAGCGGTCACCAGCTCGATTGGCTCGTGCTTTTCGCCGTTGACTTCTTTCATCACGACGCGCGGCTTGGACACAGCCATCTCGAACCCTTCGCGGCGCATGTTTTCCAAAAGAATAGTCAGGTGCAACTCTCCCCGGCCCATGACTTCGAAAATGCCTTCTTCGTCCGTTTCGCTGACGCGCAACGCGACGTTGTGCTGCAGCTCTTTTTGCAGACGATCCCAGATCTGGCGGCTGGTGACGTACTTGCCTTCACGCCCGGCCAGCGGGCTGGTGTTGACGCAAAAGTTCATCGTCAGCGTTGGCTCGTCAACCTTGAGCATGGGTAGCGGTGCAGGTGTTACCGGGTCGGTAATCGTCACGCCGATACCGACGCCTTCGATGCCGTTGATCAGCACAATTTCACCCGGGCCGGCCTCAGTGGCCTGAACACGCTCCAGGCCCTGGAATGTCAGCACCTGGTTGACACGGCCCTTGATGGCCTTGCCGTCCGGGCCTTCCATCACGACCACGTCCATCATCGGTTTGATCGTGCCCTGGCTGATGCGGCCAACGCCGATGCGGCCAACGAAAGTTGAAAAGTCGAGAGCGGAAATTTGCAACTGCAACGGTGCGTCAGGATCGCCTTTTTGTGCCGGCACATGCTTGAGCACGGTGTTGAACAGCGCTGACATGTCGGGGCCCCACTGCTCATTCGGTGGGCCTTCAACCAGTGAAGACCACCCATTGATGCCAGACGCATACACCACCGGAAAATCAAGCTGCTCATCAGTTGCACCGAGCTTGTCAAACAGGTCAAACGCGGCATTGACGACAAAGTCAGGGCGTGCGCCTGGCTTGTCAACTTTGTTGACCACCAAAATTGGCTTGAGACCCAAAGCCAAAGCCTTTTTCGTCACAAAACGGGTTTGCGGCATGGGGCCTTCTTGCGCGTCAATCAACAGCACCACTCCGTCAACCATGCTCAATGCGCGTTCGACTTCACCGCCAAAGTCAGCGTGGCCGGGTGTGTCGACGATATTGATGTGCGTGCCTTCCCAAGTCACAGCGCAGTTTTTGGCCAGGATGGTGATGCCGCGCTCTTTTTCAATCGCATTGTTGTCCATCACGGTGTCGACGACTTTTTCATGTTCGGCAAAGGTGCCGGACTGGCGCAGCAGCTGGTCAACCATGGTGGTTTTGCCATGGTCAACGTGGGCGATGATGGC
>JANYED010000093.1 GCA_025363315.1 Polaromonas sp. | reverse complement strand
AGCCAAGGCAAAAGCAACCGAAGAGGGCAGCAAGATCATTGCAGCCGCCAAGGTTGAGGCTGAGCAGCAGACCGTCAAGGCCCGCGAAACCTTGCGTGAGCAGGTTGCCGCATTGGCCGTCAAGGGCGCTGAGCAGATCCTGCGCAAGGAAGTCAATGCCGGTGTGCATGCTGACTTGCTGGGCCGGCTGAAGACAGAACTTTGACCGATTTGATGAGAGCATCACCATGGCCGAACTAGCCACCATTGCACGTCCTTACGCTGAAGCGCTGTTCAAGGCATCAGGCGCCGACCTGAGCGGTACGGCTGCCTGGCTTGACGAGCTGGCCGCAATAGCGTCCAACGTCCAATTGCAGCAGTATTCTGGTGACCCTGGCGTCACGTCGAAGCAAACGTTTGATGTGATGGCTGGCGTTGCCGAGTCCCAAAAAGTCCAGTTGCCAGTGGCTGCGCAAAACTTTCTGCGCGCCGTGATTGACAATGGGCGCATCAGCGTTTTGCCAGAAATTGCCAGCCAATTTCGCGCATTGAAAAATTCGCAAAGCGGATCTTCTGATGCCACGGTTTTCAGCGCTTTTGCGTTGGACGCCAAAGCGCTGGCTGACGTGTCGGCAACGTTAGAACGGCGTTTCGGTAAAAAACTCAATGTCACCGTTGAGTTGCAGCCTGAACTGATAGGCGGCGTACGTGTCGTGGTGGGTGACGAGGTGCTGGACACTTCGGTCAAAGCCCGTTTAGAGCAAATGAAAGTAGCGCTGGTTTCTTAAATCGCTTAAGTGACATTAAGCGAAAAAGAAAACAGTCCTATTCGTAGAATTAATTCAAAGAAAGAAGGAAAGAGTCATGCAACTCAATCCCGCAGAAATTTCTGAACTGATCAAGAGCCGTATCGAGGGCTTGACCGCTTCCAGCGACATCCGTAACCAGGGCACGATTGTGTCGGTGACGGACGGTATCGTGCGTATTCATGGCCTGTCGGACGTGATGCAAGGCGAGATGCTGGAATTCCCAGCCACCGCTGACGGCACACCGACCTACGGCTTGGCGCTGAACCTCGAGCGTGACTCAGTCGGCTCCGTGATTTTGGGCGAGTACGAGCATCTGGCCGAAGGTAATATCGTCAAGTGCACCGGCCGCATTCTTGAAGTGCCAGTAGGCCCTGAGCTGCTGGGTCGCGTGGTCAACGCTCTGGGCCAGCCGATTGACGGCAAAGGCCCTGTCAACGCCAAGATGACTGACGTGATTGAAAAAGTCGCGCCGGGCGTGATTGCCCGTAAATCAGTTGACCAGCCTTTGCAGACCGGCCTGAAGTCAATTGACTCTATGGTGCCTGTGGGCCGTGGTCAGCGCGAACTGATCATCGGCGACCGGCAGACCGGCAAAACCGCTGTTGCGATTGATGCCATCATCAACCAGCGCGGCAACGGCGTGAAATGCGTTTACGTAGCCATTGGTCAAAAAGCATCGTCTATCAAAAACGTGGTGCGTTCGCTTGAACAAGCCGGCGCGATGGAATACACCATCGTCGTGGCTGCTTCGGCGTCTGAGTCAGCTGCTATGCAATATGTGAGCGCCTACTCTGGCTGCACGATGGGCGAGTACTTCCGCGACCGTGGTGAAGATGCACTGATCGTGTATGACGATTTGTCAAAACAAGCCGTGGCTTACCGTCAGGTGTCGTTGCTGCTGCGCCGCCCTCCAGGCCGTGAGGCTTACCCAGGCGACGTGTTCTATCTACACAGCCGCTTGCTCGAACGCGCAGCTCGCGTGAACGAAAAGTATGTTGAAGACTTCACCAAAGGTGCGGTTAAAGGCAAAACCGGTTCATTGACGGCACTGCCGATCATTGAAACGCAAGCCGGTGACGTGTCGGCCTTCGTGCCCACCAATGTGATTTCGATCACCGACGGCCAGATCTTTTTGGAAACGTCGTTGTTCAACGCCGGTATCCGTCCAGCGATTAATGCTGGTATTTCGGTGTCTCGCGTTGGCGGTGCTGCCCAGACCAAGCTGATTAAAAACCTGTCGGGTGGTATCCGTACCGACTTGGCCCAGTACCGTGAGCTGGCTGCGTTCGCACAGTTTGCTTCTGATCTGGACGAAGCCACCCGCAAGCAACTTGACCGCGGCGCGCGCGTGACCGAGTTGCTTAAACAGGCGCAGTACGCACCACTCACCATCTCCAACATGGCCGCCACACTGTTCGCAGTGAATAAAGGCTTTATGGACGATGTGGACGTGAAAAAGGTGTTGGCTTTCGAGTCGGGCTTTCACGCCTACCTCAAAGACAAGCACGCCGCGCTGATGGCCAAGCTGGAGGCTGCCAAAGCGATGGACAAAGATGCTGAAGCTGAAATGAGTGCGGCAGCCGCTGCGTTCAAAAAATCGTTTGTTTAATTCCTACCTAAAACCAACACGTTTTAAGAACCACTAGGAAACAGTATGGCTGCAGGCAAGGAAATCAGGGGAAAGATCAAGTCGGTGGAAAACACCAAAAAGATCACCAAGGCCATGGAAATGGTGGCCGCCTCCAAAATGCGTAAAGCGCAGGAACGAATGCGCGCCGCTCGTCCATACAGCGACAAAATCCGTAACATCACTGCCAACCTGTCCAAGGCTAACCCCGAGTACACGCATGCGTTCATGCAGGCCAATGAAGCCAAAACAACGGGTTTCATCGTGGTGACCACAGACAAAGGCTTGTGCGGCGGTTTGAACACCAATGTGTTGCGCGCTGTCACCGTCAAGCTCAAGGACTTGCAAGCTGCTGGACGTGACGCGCAAGCGGTGGCCATTGGCAACAAGGGCCTTGGTTTTTTGAACCGTGTGGGCGTGAAGGTCGTGTCGCACGCGACGCAACTCGGTGACAAGCCGCACTTGGACAAGCTGATTGGCCCGGTCAAGGTGCTGCTTGATGCCTACGCTGAAGGCAAAATCAAAACCGTGTACCTGTGTTACACCAAGTTCATCAACACCATGCGTCAAGAGTCGGTAGTTGAGCAGTTACTGCCGTTAACAGCTGACCGTTTGCAGGCCGACAAAGATCAGCATGGCTGGGACTACATCTACGAGCCTGATGCACAAACGGTGATTGACGATTTGCTGGTGCGCTATGTTGAGGCGCTGGTTTTTCAGGCAGTGGCTGAAAACATGGCGTCTGAGCAATCAGCCCGCATGGTCGCCATGAAGGCGGCAACCGACAACGCCGGTAGCGTGATTGGCGAGCTCAAGCTGGTGTACAACAAAACGCGTCAAGCAGCGATCACGAAAGAACTTTCGGAAATCGTCAGCGGCGCTGCTGCAGTTTAAGGCCTCGGCGCAGCGCACCCGAATACGAATTTAAAGATTTAAGAACCCAAGGATCTCATCATGGCGAATGTTAACGGTCAGGCTCAAGGCAAAATTGTTCAATGTATCGGCGCAGTGGTTGACGTGGAATTCGCCCGCGACCAGATGCCGCGTATTTATGACGCGCTCAAAATGGACGGTTCAGCGCTGACGCTTGAAGTACAGCAGCAGTTGGGTGACGGCGTGGTGCGCACGATTGCACTCGGTACGTCTGACGGCATGCGCCGAGGCAACATCGTTTACAACACGGGCGCAAACATCACCGTCCCGGTGGGCAAGGCAACCCTGGGGCGCATCATGGACGTGCTGGGCGCACCGATTGACGAGCGTGGTCCGGTTGACCAAACCCTGACCGCACCTATTCACCGCAAAGCACCGGCATACGACGAACTTAGCCCATCACAAGAGCTGCTGGAAACCGGCATCAAGGTGATTGACCTCGTGTGCCCGTTTGCCAAAGGCGGCAAGGTCGGCTTGTTTGGCGGCGCTGGCGTCGGCAAGACCGTGAACATGATGGAGCTGATCAACAACATCGCAAAAGCACATTCGGGTCTGTCCGTATTTGCTGGTGTGGGTGAGCGTACCCGTGAAGGCAATGACTTCTATCACGAGATGGCTGATTCTGGCGTTGTGAATCTCGAAAAACTCGAAGAGTCCAAAGTTGCGATGGTCTACGGCCAGATGAATGAGCCACCAGGTAACCGTTTGCGCGTGGCGCTGACAGGTTTGACGATTGCCGAATCTTTCCGTGACGAAGGCCGTGACGTGCTGTTCTTTGTGGATAACATTTATCGCTATACGCTGGCCGGTACCGAAGTGTCCGCCTTGCTGGGCCGTATGCCATCGGCTGTGGGTTACCAGCCCACACTGGCCGAAGAAATGGGCCGCTTGCAAGAGCGCATCACATCGACCAAAGTAGGTTCCATCACGTCCATCCAGGCCGTTTACGTGCCCGCCGATGACTTGACCGACCCGTCACCTGCCACCACCTTTGCTCACTTGGACTCCACCGTGGTGCTGTCCCGTGACATTGCCTCGCTGGGTATCTACCCTGCGGTGGATCCACTTGATTCGACCAGCCGCCAGCTTGACCCGAACGTGGTGGGCGAAGACCACTACGCTACAGCACGCGCCGTACAGGGTACATTGCAGCGCTACAAAGAGTTGCGCGACATCATTGCGATTCTGGGTATGGACGAATTGGCTCCTGAAGACAAGCTGGCCGTGGCCCGTGCCCGCAAAATCCAGCGCTTCCTGAGCCAGCCTTTCCACGTGGCTGAAGTGTTTACCGGTTCACCTGGCAAGTACGTCAGCCTGGCTGAGACCATTCGCGGTTTCAAGATGATTGTCGCCGGCGAATGCGATCACCTGCCAGAGCAGGCCTTCTACATGGTTGGCACCATCGATGAAGCGTTTGAAAAAGCGAAAAAAGTTTAATTGGCGGCTGATATGAGCACCATTCACGTTGATGTCGTTTCCGCAGAAGAGTCCATCTTTTCGGGTGAAGCCAAGTTTGTGGCTTTGCCTGGCGAGGCGGGCGAGTTGGGAATTTACCCACGTCATACACCGCTGATCACCCGCATCAAGCCGGGTGCAGTGCGTATCGTCAAGGCCGATGACAGCGAGGAGTTTGTGTTTGTCGCAGGCGGCTTGCTTGAAGTGCAGCCCAACTCAGTGACTGTTTTAAGCGACACCGCCATTCGCGGCAAAGACCTTGACGAAGCCAAAGCCACTTCGGCCAAAGCTGCGGCTGAAGAAGTCCTGAAAAATGCCAAAGGCGACATTGACATCGCCATGGCCCAGTCTGAATTGGCCGTGATGGCCGCTCAAATAGCGGCGCTACGCAAATTTCGGCAGAAAAAATAAAACACTCTTGCCTGTGTGCATCTCACGCACGCAATCATCGATTTTTGCCGTTTTTGCCGTTCTCCAATCGCCCTTGTAAGCCAATAGCGGTCTCGCGTCATTAGACTTGAGGTCGCGCTAGTGGCTGCGGCTTTGGGAATTTGCTGATTGACATGGCGCTACTGGGTCATAAACTTAACGTTGGCTAAAAGGTGTTACGTTAACAATGAAATTAGAAGTAAACGTCCTGCTGCTGGGTTTCGTGCCATTTGAAAAGTCAACTTTTGAGTCTTTTTTTAAATTAGTCGGAAGAAGAGACACTGTCTACAAGACCGTCTCTAATGCGGCTCATGCGCATGTACTGCTGGTAAATGGTGACAACCCGACCGCTGTGAAGTGGGCCAGCGCGTCTGTCAAATCGCCGCAAAAGGCGTTGTTCGTCGGCGCGCCTGACCACTCTGGAACGTGGCCCACATCACCACGCCCTATCAAACTCACCACCGTTTTGGGCCTTCTCGATGTTCTGGTACTGGGCGATGGTGCGTCGACGCAAACCGCCTCAATTCTCCGGGCCGAAACTACCGTTTTGGCAGTACCGCCGCCTTCGTTGACACCGCAGGTCCTGTTGCCCAAAGCCCGTAGCTCCGTGAGAACGGGTTCGGGTAGCAGAGGCAGCAGTAACTTCGGAGAATCCAATTTTATGGGTCTCGGTGCGCCGTCCGTACCCTTGCCAACGGCGCAAATCTACGACGACATTTTGGTGGTGGACGACAGCGATGTCGCGCTGAAATTCATGCAAAACCGCATCTCACGCTACGGCTTTCGAGCCGAGCTTGCCAGAAGCGGTGAGGAAGCGCTCAAGCGAATGTCGGCGCAGAAGTTCAAGTTTGTTTTTCTGGATGTGATGATGCAAGGACTGGACGGCTACCAAACGTGCCGCGCCATCAAACAGGAAAAATACACGTCTGGCAAAGCGCCAGTGGTCGTGATGCTGACCAGTCGCGGCGGCAGCATTGACAAGATTCGTGGAGGGCTGGCTGGCTGTGATGCATACCTGACCAAGCCCTTGAACGAGGCTGAATTGCTGAAGGTGCTGTCTAAATATGACGAACAGGTTGAGCGGAGCTTTCGCGATACCAACGTAGGCGCCAGTGTTTTAAGTTCGATGCGCTCGCGTCACTAAGCTGACAGCAGCGCCTCTTTTAGCTGGTTGCATGTGCGTTCCTGACCAGCCTTTACCTTAGGATTTTTATGAGCAAAATACTGATCGTTGACGACTCTCCTGTCGACATACAAAACCTGCAGAACATCCTGATGGATGCAGGTCATCTGGTAACGGTTGCCACTTCAGGCGCTGATGGCGTCGCTAAAGCCAAAGCCGGCCAGCCAGACATCATTTTGATGGATGTGAACATGCCTGGCCTGGACGGGTTTTCGGCAGCGCGCCAATTGACGCAGGACGCGGGAACCAAAAAAATCCCGGTAGTATTTGTGACTGGAAAAGACCAAAAAGCGGACCGCGTTTTCGCGCAAATGCTGGGCGCAAAAGGTTTTGTGACCAAGCCCTACACCGCCGACCAGATTCTGTCGCAGATTTAGTTGCCCGGCATGTTGGACCTGCAGCTCGATGATCAGGACGTGCCGCGGGCAGCTTTGCCTGCGCCCGCAAAACGCTTGGCTCAAGGGCTGCACTGCGGCGAGTTTTTACTCGCTTTCCAGTTTCAGTGGGCGCGTCAAATCATCGAACAATTCGAGCTGGTTCCTGTGCCGCGTGCGCCATCATGGATGTTGGGTGCCGTTAACGCCAACGGCCTGATTGTCCCGGTAGTAGACCTTGATAATTACTTTTCCCAGCGCGCCGCGCCTGCCCAATTGCAAAGAGGCCAACGCCTGCTTCTCGGCGGGCTGGTTGCAGAAGATGCAGACAACGCTCTGGCAGTTGTGTTCACGCAAACGCCTACCCAGCTCGACTATCACCCGCAGCCGATTGCCCTGCCAGATGCCTTGCCGGCACGCCTGCAGGAGGTTTGTGTTGCTGTGGCCTTCGACGACTTGGGGCGCAGCTACATTGAGATCGACTTGGCCAAATTGATGGACGCGATGTCGGCCGAGCTGTCAGTTATTTAACCGTAAAAAAAATCACAAAAGAATTTCCGGAGATAGACCATGAATATTCGCCAAAAGATGTTGCTGGGCGCCGCCGCCTTGACGCTGATTCCTGTCGCATTGACCGCGGTGTTGCTTTGGCAGGGCGCGTCAACACTGAGCGCTGAAACCGTTGGCGGACAGGTTCGCACCCAACTGGTGTCACTGCGCGACACTAAGCGCCAGCAGGTTCGCGATGAGCTGGATGAGCGGATCAAATCGCTACAGGTGCTGGCCGGTCAGCGCTCCACGATAGACGCGTACAAACAGTTTAAAAGCAGCTTTTATAGCTCGGGCAAAGACCTGGCGAAGTCAGTTGACGCGGCGGAGGCAAAAAAAGGCTTGAACGACTATGTCAACTTGTTCTTCAACACCGAATACGCCAAGCGCAACCCGTCAGCGGCGCCGCTGCAAACCGCTGCCCTGGCAGCGTTAGACAACAATCAAGTAGCGCTACAAAGCGTCTTTATTGTGGACAACCCGAATCCGCTGGGGTTAAAAGACCAGATGGATGCGCCGTCAGTTGACTTTCCCTACGGCCGAGCCCACAGCGTTTATCACCCCAGCTTTGAACGGGCCCAAAAGCTGTCCGGCTATTACGACATTTTCATGATTGATACCGACACTGACACCGTGATCTACACCGTGTTCAAAGAGCTAGACTTTGCCAGCAAGTTGTCGGGCGATGGTATTTCTGCAAAAACAAAATTGGCTGAGGCCTACCAGAAAGTTAAAGCTGCCAAATCAGACGCGGTGTACCTGACAGACTTCGCTACTTACCTAGCATCCTACGACGACCAAGCTGCGTTTGCCGCCGTTCCTTTATACGACGGCGGTAAACAGATTGGTGTGCTGGCTATGCAGTATCCGATCGACAAACTCACCGACACGCTAGGTGCTAACAAGGGCTGGAAATCGATTGGTCTGGGCAGCACCGGCGACGTATTTTTGGTGGGCGCCGATAAACTGATGCGAACCAACGCGCGCTATGCGATTGAAGACAAAGCCTCATTTTTTTCGCAGATGGGTGAGAAAATCGACGCCAAGACCAAGTCCATCATTGACAGGAAAAATACCACTGTCGGCCTGATCAAAATCGATTCGGACGCCACCCGTTTGGCGCTCGATGGCAAAGAGGGTGTTGTTGAATTTACCGACTACCGGGGCATACCATCCATCGGTGCTTATGCGCCGCTAAAGGTGCAGGGTCTGAGCTGGGCAATTGTTGCCAAAATCAACGAAGCCGAGGCCAACCAGCCCATTTCAGACTTAAACCAGTCCTCGCTATTGCGCGCCTTGCTGATTGCACTGGTGGTGGTGGTGCTGGCGGGCATTGGCGTGACAATTTTCCTGCGTCGCTTTTTATCGCCCATTACCAAACTGTCAGACACCGTGAAAGCCGTTGCAGGTGGTGAAACTTCAGCGCGAAGCAAGCTGGTTGAGCAAGATGAAATTGGTGACCTTGGGCGTGCCTTTGACACCCTGCTGGACGACCGGATTGCTGCGCTTGAAAAAGCAACCACGGAAAACGAAACCATCAACAACTCTGCCATCGGATTGTTGCAAGGCGTGTTTCAGTTGTCCAACAAAGACTTGACCGTGCGTGCTCCGGTCACCGAAGATATTGTGGGCACCATCTCTGCGTCTGTGAATCAGTTGGCCGACGAAATCGGCACCACACTTGCAGACGTGCGCAACGTGGCCGACGAGGTGCGGCGCACTTCATTGGGTCTGCAAGAGCAATCAACCTTCGTGGAAAGCGCGGCGCTGCGCGAGCGCGAATCGCTCGACTCCATGGCCCAAACGCTGGGCCGCGCAACCCAGCAACTCAATGACGTGGCCCAGCTGTCAGTGACGTCCAGTGCCACGGCCCGCAAGACCGCGAGCGCTACACAGGCTGCGCAAACAGCGGTGGAGGGCACGGTGCGCGGCATGGACGCGCTGCGTGAATCAATCTCTGAAACTGAAAAACGCTTTAAGCGCCTGGGTGAACGTTCGCAGGAGATTTCAAGCGCGGTGGCGTTGGTCAACAGTATTTCTGAACGCACCCATGTACTGTCGCTCAACGCATCCATGCAAGCCGCGACCGCTGGTGAAGCCGGGCGCGGTTTTGCGGTGGTGGCACAAGAGGTACAGCGCCTGTCCGACAGCTCACGTCAGGCCACCGCGCAAATTTCTCAATTGGTGACCAACATTCAGGCTGAAACCAACGAAACGTTGCTGACCATGAACCGCCTGATCAGCGACGTGGTGGCGCAAACTGAGCTGGCCCGCCTGGCGGGCCGCGAGATGACGCAAACCCAGGTCGCCACCACCGAGCTGGTGGGCCTGGTGCAGCAGATTGCCGCGTTCTCAAGTCAGCAGGAAGCACTTGCGGCTGCGCTTCAGCAAAACGTGCTGGACATCAACGACAGTACTAACCTGACGAGTTCGGCCATTGCGCAGCAGTCCGAAGCGACGCGCACGCTGGTCACGTACGCGGGCCGATTGACGGACGCAGTGGCGCAGTTCACCCTGCCGGACGCGGCCGTCAAAGCCTGACCCTCTCACATGTCCCATCAGGCGCATCCGCTGTGAAACTTGACGACTTGCTTGACATGCTGCGCGCAGAGTTTGCGCTGGATGTCCCGGCTGCGCGCGATACCCTGGGCCAATGGCAAGCCGCACCCGACGTACTGCCACACGGCTTGCCAGACATGCTGTCTTTTCTGGACCGTTCTGCCGATGTTGTTCAGGTTGTGGGCATGCAGGGACTGGCCGGTTTTTTGCAGCAGGTCCGCGCATTCGCTGATCTCATCAGCCGTGCAGACACCGCCTTTTCACCGCCAGGGGCTCCCGGCTTCACACGTGCTGCCAGCCTGAAATGGTTGGGCAGCTGGGTAGAAAAAGTCACTGCCTACCTGGACGCACCGGCCAATGCGGCCGCGGTTGAGGCGATGGCCAAGTATCTTTACCGCTGCCCCTTGAAGCCCAATACCGATGCGGTGCTGGAACTCGCGCACATCCTGGCCGTCCAGCCAAGCCTGCCGCGTGACGACCCAGACACCACACCGCTGGAGCCCGCCCATGACAGCGACATGAGCTTGTCGACCGAAGATGTCGATGGTGATTTGCTGCAAGCCCTGCTGGTTGATGCGCCGCAACAACTGGACCAGCTTGAAAGCCTGATGCAGCGCTGGGCCAGCGGCGCAGCTACGGTTGCCGACATGCAGGAGGCCCAGCGCATTGCCCACACCTTCAAGGGCAGTGGCAACATCATTGGCCTGCCCGGTATTGGCCGCGTTGCCCATCGGCTCGAAGATATTCTTGAATACGCACTCGACGCGGTTGGCAAGCAAGAAGCCGTCAACCCCGCCATGACGCGCGACAGCCTGCGCGCGGTGCTGACGCTGCAGCAAATGACGGCTTTTTTGCAGGGTGAAGAAGCCGCTCCGCCCGATGCCAAAAACGTGCTGCAACGGCTGCTCGACTGGGTGCAGTGGATACGTGAGGGCCAGGCACAAACTGCGCGGCCTGACGCTCTGGATGGCGCGGTGCAAACCCTGCTGACGGCTGTACAAGCCAGCTCAGCCGTTGCGGCCACGATCGCTGAAGCCGCCCCCGCGGCAGGTGACAGCGCCACACTGCGCGTCGGCGTCGACCGCTTGAGCCGCATGCTGCGCCGCGCTGGCCAGTCGATTGTGCAAACGCAGCGGCTTGCGCAATTGCTGCAAAGCGCCAACGACAGGCTGGACGCTGTGGCGCGCAGCCAAAAGCAGCTGAACGAGCGCCTGCGCGACATGCAAACCATCGTCGGCAGCCAGGCCGTGGCGCTGCTGGCTACCCAAAAAGAAGGCGACTTTGACCCGCTGGAGATGGACCGGTACGACGCCCTGCACGTGCTGTCGCGCGCTATTTCCGAAGCCGTTCAGGACGGACAAGAGCTGATGCAGCAAATCCAGCAGGACACCGTCAGCGCCAGCACCGTGCTGCGCGACGAAAGTTACGCCCAGACTGACCAGCACCGCGAGCTGCTCGCGGCGCGTCTGATTCCCGCCAAAACCATGGTGCCGCGCCTCAAACGCAATGTGGCGCAAACTGCCAGCGTGACCGGCAAGCAGGTGGTGCTTAGCATTCAAGGCGATGCCGTGACCATGGACGCTGACGTTTTAAGCCGCCTGACCGAGCCGCTGCTGCACTTGCTGCGCAACGCGGTTGACCACGGCATTGAAATGCCCGAAGAGCGGCAAGCCCTGGGCAAGCCAGCGCATGGCACGGTCACTGTGGCTTTCAAACGGGTCGGGCAAGAAGTCGAGATCACGGTGGTGGACGACGGCCGCGGCCTGGACTTGCGCCGGATTGAAGAAAAAGCCCGCGCTTACGGCCTGATAGCGCCTGACGCGCAGCTGCCAGAAGCTGAACTGCGCCGCATGATTTTGCGGCCGGGTTTCAGCACGCGCGACAAAGTCACCGAGGTCTCAGGCCGCGGTGTCGGCATGGACGTGGTCAATGACCGCATCTCCGCGCTCAAAGGCCGACTGGCGATTGACAGCACGCCCGCGCTGGGCTGCCGCTTCACCCTGCAGGTACCGGTGTCCAGCGGGGTGGCCCATGCGCTCATCGTGCAATGCGCGCAAGAAAGTGTGGCCATGTCAACCGATCAGGTGGTGACGGTGCTGCCTGCCGGGCAAGCCGGGCTGAGCCTGACTGGAGACCGCCTGATGCTGAGCCACGAAGGCCAGGCTTATCCAGCTTTTATTTTGTCGTACTGGCTGGGCTTTGAAGAGACCGTGCCGGTTGACGTGCAAGGCGCCGCTCGCTATTTGGCGGTATTGGTCAAAGGCGCCGATGGCGTGACTGCCTTGCTGGTCGACGCGGTGCTGGACTCGCGGGAACTCATTTTGCAGGGCATTGGCCAGTTGAGCCGGCGCATTCGCGGCGTGGTGGCTGGCGCGTTGCGCGCTGACGGCAAGCCACTGTTTTTAATTGACGTGGCCGAGCTGGAGCGCGCCGCGCGGTCGTCGTTGCAACTGGTGTCATCATCGGCGCTGCGCAGGCGGCTGCAGGTCGAGCGCACCCGCGTGCTGGTGGTCGACGACGCGCTGTCGGTCAGGCGTTCGATGCAGCAACTGCTGGGCGATGCAGGCTATGACGTGGCCACAGCGGCCGATGGTTTTGAGGCGATGGAGCAGATTCGCTTGAAGCGCCCGTCGCTGCTGCTCACTGACCTGGAAATGCCCAACCTGAACGGCCTGGAACTCACCCGCCGCGTGCGCGAAGTGCCGCAGTGGATGGATTTGCCGGTGGTGATGATCACCTCACGCGCTGGCGACAAGCACCGGCAAATCGCCGCTGAAGCAGGAGTGGATGTCTACCTGACCAAGCCGTATCTGGATGCCGATTTGCTGATCCATGTGCGCCGCCTGTGTGCAGCAGATGCAGATATTTTGCTAGTTTAAAACCGGCTCGTCCGGCAGTTCGTTGTCGTTGATTTGCCCTGCCGTCGACGGGAAATACGCAACCAGCAGCGCAGACACCTCGGCGATTGCCTGGGTCAGGCCGTCTTCAAACAGGCCCTGCTGAAAGTTTTGCCCCATGCGCACCACCATGGCTTGCCAGTCGGCATCCGTCGCATGGGCAGACAGGCCGCGATCGGCGACGATTTCAATCGCCCGCTCGGCCAGCTGCAGGTAAATCAGCACACCGTTGTTGTGCTGCGTGTCCCAAACCCCCAGCTTGCTGAACAGCATCACCGCGCGCTGGCGAATCAACGCTTTGACGGGCAGTGTTTGGCCGATGCGCCACAGATAGCTGACGGGCAGCGCAGCTTCGACGTAAATCCGTATCTGGCCGGTGTGACGGCTTTCGCTGGCTGCGACGCGCGCGGTCAGCCGCTCCAGCATGGCCGGTGGCAGGGCGTGCCGGGCATCAGACGCGTCCAGCCACAGGTGCCTGAGCAGGGTTTTGGTTTTGTTCAGCATCGCACCACCCGTGTTATCACCAAGGTCATCACCAGCTCCCTGACGAGCCGCCGCCACCAAAATTGCCACCGCCGCCACTGCTAAAACCTCCGCCCCCGCCTCCACCGCCAAACCCACCGCCACCGCCACCGCCACCGCCGCCGCCAAAGCCACCCCCACCCCAGCCGCCCCGGCGACCGCCACCACTGCCCAAACCGCCCAGCCCACCGAGCGAGCCCAGGCTGGCAAACAATGCAAACACCAAACCCACCACAGCCGCGCCAGCCGCAATCACCATGCTGCTGGTAAACAGCCAGGCCAGCACGCCAACGCCGCCGCCGGTCACCAGCGCGCCCAGCTTGCGGCCCATCAGGCCAGACAGCACCCGCGCGCCAATCGGCACCGCAAAAAACAAAAACACCGCCATGTCGGTCCACTGAAAGCCAGGTTTGGTGCGGTTTTTGCCTTGGCTCGCCTGCGGCGTGGGCAGGTTTTCACCACTGATGCGCGCCATGATTTGGTCTGCCGCCGCGTCCAGCCCGCCCGCAAAATCGCCCTGTTTGAAGCGAGGCGTGATGGCGCCGGTAATGATTTGCTGCGTTGTTAGGTCAGGCAGCGCGCCCTCTAGGGTTTTGGTGGTGGCAATGCGCACCTTGCGGTCGTTTTTAGCCACCACCAACAAGAGGCCATCGCCTATGTCCTTGCGGCCAATCTTCCACGCATCACCCACCCGCTGGGCATAGTCGGCGATGTCTTCTGGCAGCGTGGTCGGCACCATCAACATGACAATTTGCGCGCCGTGGGCTTTTTCAAATGCTGTCAGCTTGGCCTCTAAAGCTTGGGTTTGGGCAGCTGGCAGCGTGCCGGTAGTGTCTATGACGCGGGCGCTGAGTAGCGGTATGGCCTGCAGCTCCTGTGCCTGCGCAACGGCGCTGGCGCAGCAGGTAATTGCTATTAAAACAGGAGCTGCTCGCGCCCGTATCCATTGGGCTAGAGGCATATTTTGCACCTGAAAACGGCTGTTTGGAGCATTTTTAGCAATCGCAGGCGTATGTGCAGCTACTAGGTCTCAACACTCATTTCTTCTCAAAACTGACAGCTGGCGGTTTGCTGATCTCCGCTTCGTTTTCGACCGTGAAGCTCGGCTTGACGTTGTAGCTGAAGATCATCGCCGTCAGGTTGTTCGGAAAGCTGCGCGCCAGAATGTTGTAGTCCTGCACGGTTTTGATGTAGCGGTTGCGCGCCACGGTGATGCGGTTTTCGGTGCCTTCCAGTTGCACCCGCAGGTCTTGAAAACCTTGATTGGCCTTCAGGTTGGGGTAGTTTTCGCTCACCACCATCAAGCGGCTCAGCGCGCCACTCAGCTCACCCTGCGCCGCCTGGAATTTTTTAAACGCCTCCGGGTTGTTCAGCGTTTCAGGCGTCACCTGCATCGACGTGGCCTTGGCGCGCGCCTCAACCACCTTGGTCAGCGTGTCTTGCTCAAACTGTGCTTCGCCTTTGACGGTGGCGACAATGTTGGGCACCAGGTCGGCGCGGCGCTGGTACTGGTTCAGCACCTCGGCCCAGGCCGACTTGGTTTGCTCGTCGAGCGACTGGAACTGGTTGTAGCCGCAACCAGACAAGGCCAGTGCAACGCAAGCCAGCAGAAAGCTTAAAAAGCGGGATTTCATCGGGGCTCTCCTCAAAGTTGTCCACCACATTACCATAGTTACATGCCGTCTCTTATCGTCAAACCGCCCCTCGTGACGGCAAAGTCAGCGCTGGCCGACTGGTTCACAGCCCGCAGCTGGAAAGCTTTTCAGTTTCAACGCGACGTGTGGGCCGCCATCGCCGCTGGCCAGTCCGGCTTGCTGCATGCCACCACCGGGTCCGGCAAAACCTACGCCGTGTGGCTTGGAATTTTGATACGTTTTATGGCTGTAGCCCAACAAAATCGGGCGCGAACAGCTCCTGAAAAAATAGCAAACAAGAAACCTGTGGGCGTGCCGCTGACGGTGCTGTGGATCACGCCGATGCGCGCGCTGGCAGCGGACACGCAGCGCGCCTTGCAAGCGCCGCTGGAGGTGCTGCTGGCCGATGGTTTGTTCAAGCACTGGACGGTTGGCGCCAGAAGCGGCGACACGACAAGCGCGGAGCGCAGTGCGCAAAACACCCGTTTGCCAACGGTGCTGGTTACCACGCCTGAAAGCCTGTCGGTGCTGCTGTCGCGCGCTGACGCAGCCGATGCACTCGGCAGTGTGCAGGCGGTGGTGGTCGACGAATGGCATGAGTTGATGGGTAACAAGCGCGGTGTGCAAACCCAGCTAACGCTGGCGCGGCTAAAAACCTTTAACCCAGCCCTCGTGATTTGGGGCATGTCTGCCACGCTGGGCAACTTGCAAGAGGCGATGCACGTTTTGCTGGGAAGCGCGGATGGAACGCTGGTGCAAGGGCAGGTTTCTAAACAACTCATCATTGACACGCTGCTGCCCGATGTGGCCCAGCGCTTCCCGTGGGCCGGGCATCTGGGGCTGACGATGCTGCCGCAAGTCACGGCTGAGATTGCCGCCAGCTCCACCTGCCTGGTCTTCACCAACACCCGCTCGCAGGCCGAGCTGTGGTACCAGGCCATCTTGCAGGCCCAGCCCGACTGGGCGGGGCTGATCGCGCTACATCACGGCTCGCTCGACAAAGGCGTGCGCGAATGGGTCGAAGCAGGTTTGAAAAGCGGTGAGTTGCGGGCCGTGGTGTGCACGTCCAGCCTGGACCTGGGGGTCGATTTTTTGCCGGTTGAGCGGGTGCTGCAAATCGGATCGCCCAAAGGGGTGGCACGGCTGCTGCAGCGGGCCGGACGCTCTGGCCACGCGCCGGGCCGGCCGTCGCGCATCACCATGGTGCCAACGCACAGCCTGGAAATCATTGAAGCTGCGGCGGTGCGGGCAGCGGTGACCAGTGGGCAGATTGAGGCGCGTTCATCGCCTGCCTGCCCGCTCGATGTGCTGGTGCAGCACCTTGTCACGGTGGCGCTCGGCGGCGGATTCTTGCCCGCTGAATTGCTAAAAGAAGTTCGCTCAACCGCCGCGTATGCCGACCTGACCGACGACGCCTGGGCCTGGGCGCTGGCGTTTGTCAGCCAGGGCGGCGCATCACTCGCGGCGTACCCCGACTACCAGCGCGCGGTGCCTGACGAAGCAGGCATCTGGCGTGTGCCAAATGCCCAGCTGGCTCGCCGCCACCGCATGAACATTGGCACCATCGTCAGCGACGCCAGCATGGCGGTGCAGTACCTGAAAGGTGCAAAAATCGGTACGGTCGAAGAAAGCTTTGCCGCCCGGCTCAAGCCCGGCGACTGCTTTAACTTTGGCGGCCGCCTTCTCGAGCTGGTGCGCATCCACGACATGACGGCCTGGGTGCGCAAGGCCAGCGGCAAGCGCGCCGCCGTGCCGCGCTGGAGCGGTGGCCGCATGCCGCTGTCAACCACGCTGGCCAGCAGCATGGTCGAGCAACTGGCGCTGGCAAGCGCTGGGCACTTCGAGTCACTTGAACTCAAACGCGTGCGGCCGCTGCTCGAACTGCAGCAGCAGTGGTCAGCGCTGCCAACGCCGCAAACTTTATTGGCCGAGGTATTCACCTCGCGCGACGGCACGCATTTATTTTTGTACCCGTTTGCCGGGCGCAATGTGCACTTGGGACTGGCCAGTTTGCTGGCCTGGCGCGCGGCCCAAATCGCACCGCGCACCTTCTCCATGGCGGTCAACGACTACGGCTTTGAGTTGCTGTGCGCTGAAGCCGTTGACTGGTCAAATATCCTACCAGCTTTTATAAATCGGGCGCCGACAGCTATGCTTTTAGATGAGGTGCTGGCCAGCCTGAACGCCAGCGAGCTGGTGCAGCGGCGCTTTCGGGAAATTGCCCGCGTGTCCGGCCTGGTGTTTCAGGGCTACCCCGGTGAAAAGCGCAGCAACAAGCAGCTGCAGGCGTCGTCGGGTTTGTTTTACGAAGTGTTTCGCAAATACGACCCGGATAACCAGCTGCTGGCCCAGGCGCGGGCCGAGCTGCTGGCCGACGAGCTGGACATTGCCCGCTTGCAGCAAAGCCTGACCCGCATGGCCACGCAGCAGCTGGTTGTTAAGCCGCTGGTCAGGCCGACGCCTTTTTCGTTTCCTTTGATGGTCGAGCGTCTGCGTGAAAAGCTCAGCAATGAAAGCATGGCTGACCGCATCGCCCGCATGGTGCAACAGCTTGAGCAAGATGCGGGTGGCGACGCATCGCCCGCCGGCGTGTTGCATATCAGCCAAGCCCTGGCGCTTGGCAAAGACACGCTGGCCTCGCCTGCAAAACGCGAGCGTTCATCGCGCCGCCGCACGACATGAACGCCGCGTGACGCTGGGCAAGCCGTTACCGGTGACTTATGCAGACCAGACCATCTGGTTGCTGCCCGAACACGCGCTGTGGTGGCCACAAGGGCGGGTGCTTTTTGTTGCCGACCTGCACCTGGGCAAAGCCGCGACTTACCGCGCCCTGGGCCAGCCTGTGCCCAGCGGTACGACGCTTGAAAATTTGCGCCGCGTGAGTGAACTAATCGCCCACTACCAGCCGGCGCAGCTGGTGTTTCTGGGCGATTTTTTGCACGCGCGCCAAGCCCGCACGGCGTCGGTGCTCGGTCAGTTAGCGCTTTGGCGGCGAAGCCACAGCGCTTTGAGCTGCGCACTGGTACGCGGCAACCACGACAGCCGGGCAGGCGACCCGCCAGCCGAGTTGAACATCAGCGTCGTCAACGAGCCGCATTTGATCGGCCCGTTTGCCGCCTGCCACCACCCGCAGCAACACACCACCCACGCTGTGCTGGCGGGCCACACGCACCCCGCAGTGCGGCTGCAAGGCCCGGCGCGCGACCGACTGCGGCTGCCGTGCTTTGTGTTTGAAGCCCGCAGTGCCACATTGCCTGCGTTTGGTGAATTTACCGGCGGCCAGACGATACTGCCCAGCGCTGGTGTGCAGTTGTACGCAGCAGGCGGCGGCACCGTCTGGCCGCTGGGTTGATGAGATCCATAAGAAATGCATCAACATCGGTTAAAGCCATTGCTTTCAGAACTAAAAACGGCTGTAGACCAATAAAAACGGGTGCAAGCCGCTATTTATAAATGAGTATTCAATCGTCTTCCGTACTTCGGGCATCGTTACAACCGGTCCCAAAAGTCGCACCCACCAAGCCGCGACTCATTGTGGCGGGTGCCACCGGCGTGCTGGGTGCTGAGGTGCTACGGCGCCTGGCGGGCGGCAACGCCTTTGCGCATACGCAGGTGCTGGCCAAAGAGCCTATGGCGACCAGCGTGGCGCAAGTCAGCATGCTGGACGCCAGCGGCGATCTTGTGGCCTGGCAACCAGTGACGGCGCAGGTTGCTGTGGTGATGTTTGAGCCGCCGCGCCTGTATTACCAACGCGAACGGGCCTTGTTTACCCCAGAGCCGGGGCAACTTTTTAGTTTGGCGCAGTGGCTTCGGCGTTGCGGAGTGCACACGCTGGTGGTGGTGGTGCCGCATTTGCAAGGCCGCCTGCCTGATGCTGTCAAACGCGGCTTGGCCAATCTGGACGAGCAGGCCCTGAGCGCGGTAGGTTTTGAGCGCCTGCTGCTGGTGCGTGCGGCGCAAAAAACGCTCAGTACCCCAACGTCAGGCTTTTTAAACCAGCTGGCCGCCTGGATGCTGTCAACCCTGAGCTATATGATTCCCGCTACCGAACAACCTGTGCGGCCAACCAAGCTGGCAGAATTTATTGACGCCGCATGGCACCAGTTGCCCATTGGCACACATGTGGCGTCGCCCGAGTTGCTCTGGCGGTCGGCGGAGGGTGCCGACATGCAGCGCGTCGTGAAGGCGTGGCTTAATAGCAGCACCGTCTAAAACAAAACTGTCCAGCTGATCATGCGCAAACCCAAACCCCCACCTTTTGATGCCACCAGCCCCGATGAGCTGGAGGTGGCTTTTTACCAAGCGCTGCAGCACGGCGACATCGATAAGCTGATGGCCTGCTGGGCCGACGAAGACGACATTGTGTGCGTTCATCCGGGCGGCGCGCGGCTGCTGGGAGCGGGCGCAATTCGCTCGGCGTTTGACATGATGTTTACCAACGGCACCATTCAGGTCAAAGCTGAAAAGGTGCACCGGGTCGAGTCGCTGGGCGCCAGCGTGCACAGCGTGCTCGAGCGTATCGAAGTGCTGACCGGCGATGGCCCACGTCATGCGTATGTGATTGCCACCAATGTGTACCAAAAAACACCACAAGGCTGGCGCATGGTGGCGCACCACGCCAGCCCCGGTACGCCTAGCGAGATGCTGGAGGTCAATGAAAGCCCGCCAGTCCTTCATTGACGGGCGCAAGCCGCTATGAAATACGAAGCGCCCTGGTGGCTGCCTGGCGGTGATTTGCAAACCATTTGGGCCGCGTTGCGGGCGACACGCTACTTGGGCGACGCGCCCAGCTTCAGGCGCGAACGCTGGGTAGCGCCCGATGACGATTTTGTTGATGTGGATTTTTCAGACCACGAAAGCCCGAAAGATGCACCACTTCTGGTCATCTTCCACGGTCTGGAAGGCTCGTCTGGCAGCCATTACGCCGAGGCACTAGCCGATGCCGCACGCGCACGCGGCTGGGCGTGTGCGGTGCCGCATTTCAGGGGCTGCTCGGGCGAGCTGAACCACGGCCCGCGCGCTTATCATTCGGGTGATTTTGAAGAGATTGACTGGATCTTGCGGCGTTTTAAAAGCCAGCACATTGGCCCGGTCATGGCGGTAGGCATATCACTTGGCGGCAACGCGTTGATGCGCTGGGCCGGTGAGCTGGGTGCCAGTGCCACAGGCGTGGTGGCGTGTGTGGCCTCGGTCTGCTCGCCGCTGGACCTGACCGCCAGCGGCTGGGCGATCGGGCGCGGCTTTAACCGGCTGGTTTACACCCGCATGTTTTTAAGCAGCATGGTGCCGCGGGCTTTGAGAAAGCTGGACCAGCACCCGGGCCTTTTTGAACGTGACGCGCTTCTGGCGGCGCGCGACCTGCATGCGTTTGACGATGTGTTCACCGCGCCGCTGCACGGCTTTAAAAACGCCGACGATTACTGGCTGCGTGCCTCCGCCAAGCCGCACATGTTCCGCATCGCCGTGCCTGCTCTGGCGCTGAACGCGCTGAACGACCCGTTCATTCCTGCATGGAGCCTGCCCCAGCCCAGTGATGTGAGCAGCAGCGTGACGCTGTGGCAACCCGCGCAGGGTGGCCACGTCGGCTTTCCGTCAGGGCGCTTCCCGGCCACCGTACGCGCCATGCCGCAGGCCGTTACCACTTTTTTGGCGGCGCAACTTTAAAATCACACCATGGACGACATTGTCAAAGCAGCCCTCGCCAAATGGCCCAACGTGCCCGACTGCTACGGCTGGCTGGGCCTGGACGCACGCGGCAACTGGTACCTGCGCGACGACCAGGCGCAAGCCGCCGGGGCGTTTTGTGCGGCATCTAGCGAGCCGGGCAGGCAGCTTGCCAGCAAAGGCTCGCTGCTCAAGCACGACAAACTGATTGATTTCATTCAGCGCAACTACGCAGCAGACGCAAAGGGGCAATGGTTTTTTCAAAACGGCCCGCAGCGCGTGTATGTCGAATTGGAAGCGACACCTTTTATCTGGCGTGTCGACAGTGCACCCGGTTTTGAAGTCTCCGCCCACAGCGGTGAGGTTGCGATTGTGCAGCGCTGTTTTATTGATGAGCATGGACGTGTCTATCTGGAAACAGCGCTAGGCTTTGGGCTGGTGCACACGCTGGACATGGTGCAAGTCGCCGAGGCGGTTGAGCTGGGGTTGTGGGTGTTGCAGGAGGTGGTGGCGCGGGAGCTGCCTTTGCGGTTTGGGTATGTTCGCAGTCCTTTGTCGGCTTTTCGGGTTTTGGGTTTGTAGGTTGTTCGCCTTCATTGGGAGTACCGGGCAATCCCCGGCATACTCAACCAAGCGATGTTAAACGCTATAAATTCAAGAGCTGCTCGCGCTCGTATTCATTGGGCTACAGACTAAAAGCATCGAGAAAATAGAAAAAAATCTCGTCAAGCCTTCAAAAACTCCCCCTTGGTCCCCAACCACCTCAAAACATGCCGCTCAGCCAGCGCCGCATGCTGGTCCAGCATCACAGGCGCCAAAGCCCGCGCCCAATTCAGCCACGCCGTATCCAAGGCCAAATCAGCAAACCGCAATAACGGCGCTCCTGACTGCCGTGCCCCTAAAAACTCGCCCGGCCCGCGTATCTCCAGGTCGCGCCGGGCAATCTCAAAGCCGTCGTTGGTCTCCACCATGGCTTTCAGGCGTGCCTTGGCGGTGTCGCCCAGCCGGGCGGCATCACCCGTTGAATACAGCAGCACGCAAGCCGATGCCGCCGCGCCGCGGCCGACGCGGCCACGCAGTTGGTGGAGCTGACTCAGCCCAAACCTTTCGGCGTGCTCAATCACCATCAGCGACGCATTGGGCACGTCAACGCCAACCTCAATCACGGTGGTGCTGACCAGTATGGCCATCACGCCGTCGTTGAACAAACCCATCACCGCTTTTTTCTCGGCCACCGGCATGCGTGAATGCAGCAAGCCCACCAGCACGCCGGGCAGGGCTGCGCTCAAGGCTTCGTGCGTTTCGGTGGCGTTGGTTAAATCCAGCACTTCGCTTTCTTCAATCAACGGGCACACCCAATAGACTTGACGGCCTTCATCAATCTGGCTGCGAATGCGGTCAACGACTTCATGGCGCCTGCTGTCGTTGACGACTTTGGTCACGATGGCGGTACGGCCGGGCGGTAGCTCATCAATTGTCGAGACATCCAGGTCGGCGTAGTAGCTCATGGCCAGCGTGCGGGGGATGGGCGTGGCGGTCATCATGAGCAGATGAGGCTCCACCCCCGTGGCTTGCCCAC
>JANYED010000085.1 GCA_025363315.1 Polaromonas sp. | reverse complement strand
CTGCAGTGGGTCATGTGGCAAATGGGCGGCCTCGGACCCATGTTTGGCCAGGTCGGGTTTTTTCATAAATTTGCCGGCAAAGACTATGAAGACAAGCGTCCGCGTGACCGCTACGTGGCTGAATCAAAGCGTCTGCTCGGCGTGCTCGACAAGCGGCTCGAAGGCCGCGACTGGATCATGGGCAGCGACTACACAATTGCCGACATCGCCACCTTCGGCTGGGTGCGCAACCTGATCGGTTTTTATGAGGCAAATGATCTGGTCGGGTTTAAAGACTTTGCCAATGTGCAGCGCGTGCTGGATGCGTTTGTGGCGCGCCCTGCGGTGGCGAGGGGTTTGGTGATTCCGGCGAGGGCTTAAATTAGTGGGTTGACAGTTTTCAATGCCTTGAAACGCCCAAAGTCGCGGTCAGCCGTCCACAGCACAGAGACCGCATTTTCAAGGCAAATAGCAGCGATGCGTGCATCATGAAACTGCCCACCTTTGAGCTTGGCCTTGCGGCTGAGGTCAGACAACACGGCCACATGCTGCTGCCCGCTGTGCAAAACGCTGGCCTGCGGGGAAGCCAGCCATGCATCCATTTGCGCCAAGGCTTGCTCTGTTGTACTGGCAGGTGCAAATACCTTGAGGTTGGTGACAACGGCTAAAAACTCATGCAGGCAACTCACTGGAATGCCCCAAGGTTGCGAGCCTTCAGCCAATGACACCATGCATGAAGCAGCCTCGTCGTGAAACTCACTCTCTTCCCGGTGCGCAAACACCAAGATGTTGGTGTCCACTGCAATCATGACGGGCGTTTTGCATTACGCGACATTACCCGACCAATCACATGATCTTCTTCAAGCTGTTGCCAGTGTGCAGGCTCGGGTATCAAAACAGTCTTGCCGCCCACGCTGGCATTCTTGAGCTTGAAAGCCGACTTGGCTTTAACTTGTGAGTCACTGATCACACGCCTCAAGCCCTCTTCAATCAAGGCGCGCAGCGTGGTTTGGCTGCGCTGCGCCAGTTCTTTTGCCGACTTGAAAAGCGGATCTGACATTTCAATGGTGGTTTTCATAAGGCTGCCCATATTAAAAATATGGGTGTATTGTAAACAACATATTCCATTTCAACACCCAACCCTCAAGGCTTGCAGGCAAGACATCCCGGTCTGCTCGCACTTAAATACTTCCAATGATTCGGATGTCCCGGTCCGCGCCATCACCCAGCGCAGCTAACGCGGCCTGGTAGGCGGGACTGTCGTGTGCGGCGGTGGCTTGCTCAACACTGTCAAACTCGATCAGGACGGTGCGCTCTTTCAACCCGAGTTCAAAAGCCATTGACGGCATACCACGTGCCAAAAATCGACCGCCTGCTGCGGTGAGTGCAGGGCCCGCAAGCGTCGCGTAGGCGGCGACCTTGTCGGCATTCTTTACGGCGCGGTACGTGCTGACCCAGTAGGCTTTGGACATTTGTTTTTCCTTATCGATGTGAAATGGTTTTTATAGATCTTGCAAAACTGGGGCTGGCTATGTCGACGCTCAACACAAAAATACGGGGCTGCGCACTCAATGTAGCCCTTTACTACCAGTTAAGCATTGTTGCCCCAGATAACTAATTCTTTGAATCGCCCCATGCCCCCAGTTTCCCGCTTGGTCAGATCGAAGTAGTTTGAAATCGCACGATCAATCATCTCTGCTGCAGCGACATCTACGAGAAACGTAATTGTGCCGTCACTGTTGTAGTGCTTCACCATGTTTTTGTGGTGATTAGCGATGCTGGCTATCTGCTTCCTTGCTTTTGCTGCCTCGGGAGTTTGCAATTCTTTTTTACGAAAACCTAGCACTCGAAGCGCCCCTTCAGAAATACTGTCGAGCCAATGCTCCTTGCCTTCTTTATTCAATAACTTTCCGAGTATTTCTTCCGCAGCACCAGCCAAGGTAAGGGCTGAAACATAATCCTTGTCATCTAAGAAAATAACTATGGCCCGTTCAATCTGCCGATGAGCGATTTCTAGATTGGAAAGTGTTTCCTCTATCTCTTCGACCCGCATGATTTGCCTTACGCTCACGTTATGAAAGCAATTTTGACTGCTTTCCAATGCATTGCACATCTACGCAACAGGGAAACTGCTAAAAAAGTCGGTTTTAGGAGCCACGGTGATCATAAAAGCACCATTTTTAACGATTTTCAGGTGCCAATTTGGCCTCAAGCCCAACAAATTCGGGCGCAAGAAGCTCCTAAATAAATAGCATTAATCCTTCACCCGAGACGCAAACGTCTTGCGAAACTTCGCCACCTTCGGCCCCGCCACTGCCACGCAGTAACCCTGGTTCGGGTTTTTGGCAAAAAAGTCCTGGTGATAGTCCTCGGCAGGCCAATAGTTGGCCAGCAGCGTTACTTCCGTCACGATGGGGCGGTCAAACAGCTTGTCCTGGCTCATCTGGCGAATCATGTCTGTAGCTACTTGCTTTTGCTCTTCTGTTGAGTAGTAAATGCCGCTGCGGTACTGCGTGCCGCTGTCGTTGCCCTGGCGGTTGAGGGTGGTGGCGTCATGCACGACAAAGAAGATTTCCAGAATCTCGCCGACGGTGATTTGCGCTGGGTCGTATTTAAGCTTGACCACTTCATTGCAGCCCGTGCGGCCTGTGCACACGTCGTCGTAGCTGGGGCGGTTGACCTGTCCGTTGCTGTAGCCGGACTCGACGTCGGTGATACCGCGTACTTTGACGAAAACGGCCTCAGTGCACCAAAAGCAGCCGCCGCCCAGGGTGATGGTTTGGGTGTTGTGTTGACTGTTGTTGTTTGAGGGGGTTTGAACTTGTTCCATAGCCAATTACTCCAGTTGTGTTGTATCGTTGAAGATTACGCTGTTTAACAGTCGGGCTGGTCGATATACTTTAAGCCTGAAGCAACAGTCGACATCATTTCAAAGGACATATTCTTAATGAAAACCAACGTCAAACCGCGCTTTGTTTGGGAAGACCCTTTTATGCTGCAAGACCAGCTGAGCGACGACGAGCGTGCCATTCAAGATGCCGCCCACCAGTTTTGCCAGGACAAGCTGCAAACCCGCGTGCTGATGGCGGCGCGCCATGAAAAGTTTGACCGCGAGATCATGAACGAAGCGGGCGCGATGGGGTTTTTGGGCTCCAGTATTGAAGGTTACGGCTGCGCTGGCCTGAGTTATGTGGCTTACGGGCTGATAGCGCGTGAAGTTGAGCGCGTCGACAGCGGCTACCGCAGCGCGATCAGCGTGCAGTCGTCACTCGTCATGCACCCGATAAACGCTTACGGCAGCGAAGCGCAAAAACAAAAATACCTGCCTAAATTAGCCACCGGCGAATGGGTAGGCTGCTTTGGCCTGACCGAGCCAAACCACGGCTCTGACCCGGCCAGCATGTTAAGCCGCGCCAAACCAACTACGGTCGACGGGGTGAGCGGCTTCATCATGAACGGCGCGAAGATGTGGATAACCAATTCACCGATTGCCGATGTGTTTGTGGTTTGGGCCAAGCTGACCGACCCGGACGGCAATACTGGCGGCCAAGAGTCGATTCGCGGCTTCATTCTTGAAAAAGGGATGAAAGGGCTCACCGCCCCCAAAATTGAAGGCAAAATGAGCTTGCGCGCCTCAATTACCGGTGAAATCGTGATGGATGGCGTGTTTGTGCCTGAAGAAAACATGTTGCCCCGAGTCAGCGGCTTGAAAGGGCCATTCGGCTGCCTGAACAAAGCGAGATACGGCATTGCCTGGGGCGCGTTGGGCGCGGCTGAAGACTGCTGGTTTCGCGCCCGCCAGTACACGATGGACCGGGTGCAGTTTGGCCGCCCACTGGCGCAAAACCAGTTGATTCAAAAGAAGCTGGCTGACATGCAAACGGAGATTGCCCTCGGCCTGCAAGCCTGCCTGCGCGTTGGCCGCCTGATGGACGAAGGCAAGGACGTGCCCGAGATGATTTCCATCATCAAGCGCAACAGCTGTGGCAAGGCGCTGGACATTGCCCGAATGGCGCGCGACATGCATGGCGGCAATGGTATTCATGACGAATACCACGTGATTCGCCACATGATCAACCTGGAAACCGTGAACACTTACGAAGGCACGCACGATGTGCATGCGCTGATTCTGGGTCGTGCGCAGACCGGTTTGCAGGCGTTTTATTGACCTGCGGGCCTTTTCAGGCATCATTTATGGCTGCAGCCCAATCAATTCGGGCGCGAACAGCTATTTAATCAATAGCAAATGATGTGTTGACCATGTAGCCGTTTTGCCGCTCATGACGGCCGCGCTTGACGGCCGCGTTTGGCGGCTTTTTGTGTCGCGACTACATCGGTCAGCCCCCGCACCCCACCCAAGGTTGTTGCCGTCCCCGACTTGACGCACAGCAAGCAAATAGTTATATTACTAACCAGTCAGTCAGTAACTATGCCTTTAGCCAAACTCTCCTGCCCCATCAAAAAAGCGCTGCACGCCAAACGCGAGCGCCGCAAGGAAGCGCGCCCTGGCGAGCTGCTCGACGCGGCGCTGGATTTGTTTGTCGAAAAAGGCTTTGCCGCCACCCGGGCTGAAGAAGTCGCCGCCCGGGCGGGCGTTTCAAAAGGCACGCTGTTTTTGTATTTCCAGAGTAAAGAAGAGCTGTTCAAAGCCGTGGTGCGGGAGAACATTTCCGGTCATATCCGCGAACTCAATGCGGCTTTCGACACCTTTGAAGGAAGCGCCAAAGACATGGTGGTGCAGTGCATGCAAACCTGGTGGCAGCGGGTAGGCGCTACAAAAAGCGCCGGCATTGACAAACTGATCACCAGCGAGGCGAGCAATTTTCCTGAGCTGGCAAGCTTTTACCAGGCCGAGGTGATTGAGCCGGGCCAAATCCTCACCCGTAGAATCTTGCAAAAAGGCATCGACAACGGCGAGTTTCGCCCGCTTGATCTGGATTACGCTGTTTTTGGCATCATCGCGCCGATGATGTTTTTAATCATGACAAAAAATTCTCCGAACGCGTTTTGCAGTGATCAGATTTTTCTGAACCCGGAAAAGTACATCGCCATGCAAATAGACATGTTGCTAAACGGCATCAGCGCAATCCCTGCAACCTCACACCCGATCAAAACAAGCCCGCATGAGTTCAACTAACAAAACCGTGTTGAAGTGGGTCGCTGGGCTGCTAGTGCTGGCGCTCCTGGCAGTCGGCACCGTCCGCATCCTGGCGTCACGCAAAGCCCAGCAGCAAGCCCTGGAGGCAAACAGCCGGGCCAAGGACGCCATCGCCGTAGAGCTGGCCAGCACCGATGTGACGCAGGTCAAGCTGCTGGACATCACGCAGGGCCTGGCGGTGTCGGGCTCGCTGAAGGCTGTCAACTCAGCTGTCATCAAGGCGCGGGTTGCCGGGGAGCTGCAGGGCCTGGTCGTGCGTGAGGGTGACTTTGTAAAAACCGGCCAGGTGATTGCCCGCATTGATGCGAGCGAATACCTGTCACGCGTGCGGCAGGCCAAAGAGCAAGCCGAGTCGGCCAAAGCACAGGTTGATGTGGTGCAGCGCCAGTACGACAACAACAAGGCGCTGGTAGACCAGGGCTTTATTTCAAAAACCGCGCTTGACACGTCCCTGGCCAATTTGAACGCCGCACAGGCCACCTACAAGGCCGCGCAGGCCGCTACCGACGTGGCTACCAAGTCGGTGGACGACACGGTGCTCAAAGCGCCGATTTCAGGCCAGGTATCGCAACGTCTGGCGCAGCCGGGTGAGCGTGTCGGCATTGATGCGCGGATTGTTGAAATTGTGGACCTGAGCCGGGTGGAGCTTGAGGCGTCGTTGAGCGCGGCTGAATCGACCCAGATTCAGGTCGGCCAGAACGCCGAATTGCAAATTGAAGGCAGCCCTCAAACCGTGACCGCTACCGTGGTGCGCATCAACCCCAGCGCGCAGGCGGGCAGCCGCAGCGTGCTGGCCTACCTGAGCATTGACAACACCGCACCCGCTGGATTGCAAAAGACGCTGGCATTGCGCCAGGGCTTGTTTGCGCAGGGAACGCTGGGCACAGCCCGCGTGTCGCTACCGGCCGTTCCGCTGGCCAGCGTTCGCACTGACAGGCCAGCGCCGTATGTGCAGGCTGTTGAAAACGGCAAGGTGGCGTACCGCTCTGTTGAGGTCAGCGCGCGCGGCCAGGCTGGTGGCGCAGATGTGGTTGCCGTCAAAGGTCTGGCAGAGGGCACCATCGTCATACTGGGCAACGTCGGCATCTTGCGCGAAGGCACGACGGTCAGGTTCACGCAGGCCGGCACTGCACCAGCCGCACCGTCAACATCGGCATCAAGCGCCAAAACAGCACCGTAATACGCACCATGTGGTTTACCCAAGTCAGCCTAAAAAACCCAGTGTTCGCCACCATGATGATGCTGGCCATCGTTGTGCTGGGGCTTTTTTCGTACCAGCGCATGCAGGTCGATCAGTTCCCTAACATCGACTTGCCGGTGGTGGTGGTGACTGCCGACTACCCCGGCGCGTCGCCAGAGATTGTAGAAAGTGAAGTCACCAAAAAGCTGGAAGAAGGCGTGAATTCGATTGCCGGCGTCAGCGCGCTGACATCGCGCAGCTACGAAGGCCAGTCCGTTGTTGTTATTGAGTTTCAGTTGTACGTCGATGGGCGCAAGGCGGCAGAGGACGTGCGCGAAAAGATAGCGGCGATTCGGCCCACGTTGCGCGACGAAGTCAAAGAGCCGCGGGTTTTACGCTTTGACCCGTCAAGCCGCGCCGTATGGTCAGTGGCCGTGCTGCCCGAAAACATCGCAACAAAAATGACGGCGGTTGAGCTGACAAACTGGGCCGATCAGGTCTTGAAAAAGCGGCTGGAAAATGTGCGCGGTACGGGCTCCGTCACCATTGTGGGCGGTACCAAGCGCGAGATCAATATCTACCTGAATCCGCAGGCGATGGAATCACTGGGTGTGACGGCTGACCAGGTGGTCAACACCGTTAAAAACGAAAATCAGGACTTGCCCATCGGCAGCATTCGTTCAAAGGTAGCCGACCGCGTGGTCAAAATCGACGCGCGCATGAAGCGGCCCGAGGACTTTGGCAAACTGATCGTGGCGCGCAAGAACAATGTCGCCATCACCGTCGACCAAGTGGCACGCATTGCCGACGGCGCGCAAGAAGTTGACAGTCTGGCGCTTTACAACGGCCAGCGCACGCTGGTGCTGCAGGTGCAAAAAGCGCAAGACGAAAACACGATTCAGGTCGTGGACGGGCTGAACAAGGCGATTGCAGAGATGAAAGCTACGCTGCCACCGGGCGTCAAGCTGGAGCTGATCACCGACAGTTCGCGTTCGATTCGCGTCGCGGTTGAAAACGTGCGCCGCACACTGATTGAAGGCGCACTGCTGACGATCTTGATCGTGTTTTTGTTTTTGAATTCCTGGCGCTCAACCGTGATCACCGGGCTGACGTTGCCGATCTCGATCATCGGCACATTTTTGTTCATGAACCTGTTTGGCTTCACCATCAACAACATCACGCTGATGGCGCTGTCGCTGTGCGTGGGCCTGCTGATTGACGATGCAATTGTGGTGCGCGAAAACATTGTGCGGCACGTGATGATGGGCAAAACGCCCTATCAGGCTTCGATGGACGGCACCAGGGAAATTGGCTTGGCGGTGCTGGCGACCACCTTTTCTATCGTCGCGGTGTTTTTGCCGGTGGGCTTTATGGGCGGCATCATTGGCAAGTTTTTTCATGAGTTTGGCATCACCATCGTGGCGGCAGTGCTGATCTCGATGTTTGTCAGCTTCACGCTCGACCCAATGCTGTCCAGCATCTGGCACGACCCGGCCATTGTTGCGCACGGCCAGCAGCACAAACCCATCACCTTGTACGACAAATCCATCGGCCGCGTGACAGGCTGGTTTGACCGGGCAACCGAATCTTTGAGCGACGGCTACCAGGGCATCTTGCGCTGGGCGCTGGTGCACAAGATTAAAACGCTGCTGCTGGCGCTGGCGATTTTTGTGACGAGCATTTTCATGGTGCCGATGCTGGGCACTGAATTTGTGCCGAAGGCTGATTTTTCAGAAACATCGCTGAATTTTTACACCCCGGTTGGATCGTCGCTGGAAGCCACCGAAGCCAAGGCCAACCAGGTTGAAACCATCGTGCGTGAATTCCCCGAGGTTCGCTACACACTGTCGACCATCAACACTGGCAACGCGCAGGGCAAAATTTACGCCAGCATTTACATTCGCCTGGTTGACCGCGCCGCGCGCAGCCGCAGTGTGGACGAGCTGTCGGGCGTGCTGCGCGAGCGACTCAAGCAGGTACCGGGCATCACCGTCACGCATGTGGGTTTGCTCGACTCGGTGGGCGGTAGCAAGCAGGTCGAGTTTTCATTGCAGGGCCCGGACTTAAAAGAGCTTGAGCGCTTAAGCCGGGTGGTGCAAAGCAATATTCGCAGCGTTCCCGGGCTGGTGGACCTGGACTCCAGCGTCAAGGCAGACAAGCCAGTGATCCAGGTGAACGTGCGGGCAGGAGCCGCCAGCGATTTGGGATTGTCTGTGTCTGGTATTGCCGCATCACTGCGCACACTGGTAGCCGGGCAAACGGTGGGCAACTGGCGCGCGCCCGACGACCAGACGTATGACGTGAACGTGCGCCTGAGCCCCGACGCACGCAACGCCCCGGCTGACCTGGAGCGCTTGCCTTTCACCAGCGCGGCCATGGGTGCCAACGCCGACGGCTCAAGCCGCATCGTACGCTTGAGCCAGGTCGCCAGCGTGACCGAGGCCACCGGCCCGAACCAGATCAACCGCCGCGATTTGATACGCGAAGTCGCAGTGAACGCCAACGTCTACAACCGGTCGGCTGGCGAGGTGTCGAATGACGTCAAAACTGCGCTTGAGAAAACGGCTTTCCCGCCCGGCTACAAATACCAGTTCAGCGGCTCGACCAAAAACATGGCCGAATCGTTTGGCTACGCGATCTCGGCGCTGGTCATGGCGGTGTTGTTCATCTACATGATTTTGGCGAGCCAGTTCAAAAGCTTTTTGCAGCCACTGGCGCTGATGACATCGCTGCCATTGACGTTGATTGGTGTGGTGCTGGCGCTGCTGCTCTTTCGCTCAACGCTGTCGATGTTTTCGGTAATTGGGGTCGTCATGCTGATGGGCCTGGTCACGAAAAACGCGATTTTGCTGGTCGATTTTGCCATCCGCATGCGCGAACCCGGAACCAACGCGGACGGCCGCAGCATCCCTGGCATGGCGCGCGGTGAGGCGCTGCTGCTGGCTGCCAAAGTGCGCCTGCGGCCGATTTTGATGACAACGCTGGCTATGATTTTCGGCATGATTCCGCTGGCTTTTGCGCTAAGCGAAGGCTCTGAGCAGCGCGCCCCGATGGGCCAGGCGGTGATTGGCGGCGTTATTACCTCGTCCTTGTTGACGCTGGTGGTGGTGCCGGTGACCTATTGCTTTATGGACGATTTGGCGCAGTGGTTCAAATCGAAATGGGCGCCGCGCAAGGCAAAAGCCGCTGCCGCCACCGACTAAAATTTGACTTTTTCACACCGCCTCTGCGTGCTACTGCCAAATCGCCCCAATGACTGAAATGAGTGACCGTTATGAACTTTGAACAAGCCCGCTTCAACATGATTGAGCAGCAAATCCGCCCCTGGGAGGTGCTGGACAGCCAGGTGTTGGCGCTGCTGGCTGTCATCAAGCGCGAGGACTTTGTGCCCACGGCGTATCGTTCGCTGGCGTTTTCTGACATAGAGATTGCGCTGTCGTCGCATTCCAAACAACGACCCGACCAATGCATGCTGTCGCCGAAAGTGGAAGCGCGCATTTTGCAGGACCTGTCGGTACAAAAGCATGAAAAGGTACTTGAAATCGGCACCGGCTCGGGCTACATGGCGGCCCTGCTGGCTCACCGCGCGCAGCACGTCATCAGCCTGGAGATTGATGCTGACATCGCACAAACCGCCCGGGGCAATTTGCAGAGAGCAGGCATTTACAACGCCGAGGTGCGGACCAGTGACGGGTCGGCCAATTTCACCCAATCCGTTTCTGGCAGCGACCCGCTCAAGGGCCCTTTTGATGTGATCGTTGTCAGTGGCTCTGTGGCGGAAGTGCCGCCGTCGTTGCTAGCGCTTTTGCGGGTTGGTGGCCGTTTGAGCGCCATTACCGGCGATGAGCCCGTCATGCATGCCACGCTGGTCACGCGCACCGGCGATGCGGCCTGGCGCACCACCCAGGCATGGGACACCGTCGCCCCGAGGCTGATGGGGTTCCCCGAACCGTCCAAATTCAGCTTTTGATGCGCCACACGTCATCCCCATCACAACACCCGCATGATTGACCAGCTCAGCCCCACCCACTTCGCCGCCTGGCGAGACGCCGCCGCGCCGGCCATGCCCATCGTGCTGGATGTGCGCGAGCCCTGGGAGGTGCAAACCGCATCGGTCAAGCCTGATGGCTTTACGCTGCTGCTGATCCCGATGCAGAGCGTGCCTGCACGCATCGCCGAGATGAAACAGGCGCATGGCGCTGACCACCCGATTGCCTGCCTGTGCCACCACGGCATGCGCAGCCTGCAAGTGGCGCACTATCTGGCGCAAAACGGTTTTACCGGCGTGGTGAATCTGCAAGGCGGCATCGCCGCCTGGGCGGTGCAATTGGATGCCAGCGTTCCCCAGTATTGACATTGAAATTGACATTGAATTCATTCATTTCAGGACATTTATGACGCTACACCGCCAACGCACTGCCAAGCCCTTGGTCCTCGCTGTTGCCACCGTTGCTGCCTCGGGACTGCTGACCATGGGCGCGCAGGCGCAAAACCTGGCCGAGCTGTACGAATCGGCGCGCGCCTTTGATGCCGCCTACCAATCGGCCAGGCTGCAATACGATGCCAACTTGGCCAAGGCTGACCAGGCAGTCGCTGGTATTTTGCCGACAGCAGGCGTTGCAGCCGGCGTATCGCGTACTGGTTTTCAAAACACCAATCCAGCTACCGACCGCACCTTCAGCACGCAAAACGCAGCACTGACAGCCTCGCAACCGTTGTACCGGCCCGCCAATGTTGCTACCTACAAGCAGGGCCTGCGCCAGGTCGATCTGGCCAAGGCGGTGCTTGACGTTGCAGAGCAGGATTTGATTGTGCGTACCAGCCAGGGTTATTTTGATGTGCTGGCGGCGCAAGACACGCTAGCCTTTGTTCGCGCACAGAAAGCAGCTGTGGCGGAGCAACTCGCATCGGCCAAACGTAACTTTGAAGTCGGTACATCGACCATTACCGACACCCGTGAAGCTCAGGCCAAGTACGATTTGGTAATTGCCCAGGAGCTCGCCGCCGAAAACGATTTGCTGGTTAAAAAACTGGCCCTTGACACGCTGGTCGGCAAGACTGGCGCAGAACCCAAAAGCCTGCTGGTGCCGGTTAACCTGCCCACGGTGACACCACTGGATGTGAACGCCTGGGTACTGCAGTCTGAAGCGGTGCATCCCAGCATCCGCCAAGCACAAGGCAATTTGGACATTGCCGATTTGGAAATCGCCAAAGCTGAAGCTGGCCACAAACCTACGCTAGACGCTGTGGCCAGCTATAACGTTCAGCGCAACCCGGCGGGCACAGTCACCACCCTCGGGCCAACGACCTTTCGGACCAACACAACCAACATTGGCCTGAGCTTTAACGTACCGCTGTTTGCAGGTTTTGCCACGCAAAACCGGATCAGGGAAACGCTGTCGCTCAAAGACAAGGCCCAAACCGACTTGGAAGGCGCCAGGCGGACCGTTGCCCTCGCGACGCGCACCGCTTATTTTGGCGTGCAGTCAGGCTTAGGCCAGGTCAAGGCGCTGGAGGCTGCCGAGCTGTCCAGCCAAAGCGCGCTGGACGCCAACAAGCTGGGCTACCAGGTCGGTGTGCGCATCAACATCGACGTGCTGAATTCGCAAAGCCAGTTGTTCCAGACCAAACGCGACCTGGCTCAAGCACGCTACAACGTGCTGCTGGGCGGCCTGAAGCTGCGGCAAGCCAATGGCACATTGACGCCCGATGATCTGCTGACCATCAACTCGCTGCTGGCTAAATAAGTCACACCTTCAGACGCCGCAGCGAGCGCTTTTTTTGAAGCGCCTCAACGGGTGCTGCAATAGCACCGTCTCTGAATCTACAAAAAGACAAGCCACATGATAAAAAAATGCCCGAACGGTGCCCACGCGTCCGCACTGTTCAGCTTTGGGATCAGTCTGGTGCTGCTGGCATCAAGCTGCCAGGCGCAAGTCGCAGGGGCGGGCTCGACGCTTGTACGCGAGCTGATGACCAGCTGGACAACCCAGTACGGACCAGCTTCAGGCGGCGTCACTTACGAGGCAGTCGGTTCGTCAGCCGGAGCGGCACGCGCGGCAGAGCAAAGTGTTGATTTTGGTATCACTGATGTGCCGATGACAGCTGCAGCGCTGCGGCTGGCCGGACTTCGTCAGGTGCCTCTGGCGGGCGCGGCTGTTGCGGTGGTTGTCAATTTGCCCGAGCTGGGAGGCAAAGCGATCAAACTTAATGGCGACATTCTTGCTGACATTTATCAGGGCAACATCACCCAGTGGAACCATTCACAAATTGCGGGGGCCAACCCTGGTCTGGCTTTGCCAGCCCGAGTAATTGTGCCCATCTGGCGTGCTGATGGCTCCGGCCAGTCGTATATTTTTTCAAGCTATCTGTCGCGCGGAAATCCAAAATGGCGGCGCGTCATGGGTTCAACCAGCAATTTGTCGCTCACGGTTGGCCGCGGTGCCAAAGGCGGCCAGGCTTTACTGGACGCGGTGAAAGCAACTCCGGGCGCGGTTGGTTATGACGCGCTGGGAGCCGCCCAAAAATCAGGCCTGAGCGTGGCTGAATTGCTCAACAGCTCTGGCAAAAGTGTTGCGCCGAATGCCGCCTCCATCAGCGAGGCGCTGGAGCGGGCGCAGTGGTCCAAGGATGGCAACGCCGCTGACCTGGACGGTTCGGCCGGTCCGGGCGCTTACCCGATGGCCGCCGTTCCTTACGCCTTGGTGCCTGCTGTGATGAAAAAGGGGCGCAACAGTGCGCTGCCGTTCATTCAAATGGCGGTGTCGCAGGGCGATGCGCCAGTCAGGCAAGCTGGCTTTTCACCGCTGCCGGCAGTCGCCAAAGGGCTGACCGGCGCGCTGCGTTAAAGACTGGCAGCGTCAGTGCTTGAGCCTAAATAAGCTGCAAGCGCGCTGACGGTTTGGGCTGTCGCTCCACGATGACTGGCCGCAAAAGCCAGGGCATCTGAAGCCGCCTGCACCTGTGCCAGTGAATTGCCGGCCAGCGCCAGCGCTGCCTGCACGCCACTGACCATGTCGTTGACCCGACGGGCGGCTTTGGCCGATTCAGCCAGCTCAGCGGCTTCAGCAAAGTTAAAAGTATGCGGCCCCATCACCACCGGGCAGCCGCAGGCGGCAGCTTCAATCAGATTTTGTCCGCCGAGCTTTTCAAAACTACCGCCCAATAAAGCGACATCGCTCATCGCGTAGTAAAGGGGCATTTCTCCGAGTGAGTCGCCCAGCCAAACGTCGGCCTGCATCGCTGCTTCATTGTCAATCGGGCCGCCAGACCAATCGGTGCGGCGTGACAGCGTCAAGCCATGCTGCAAGATCAACGCCGCCACCTCGTCAAAACGCTGCGGGTGGCGCGGCACGATGAGCCATTTGGGTATGGCGTAAGGCGCTATTAAATCAGAAGCTGCTTGCGCCCGTATTTGTTGGCCCGCAGCCGTTATTAGCTCTAAAAAAAGGTTTTCTTCACCGTCTCTAGAGCTGGCAAGCATCACCACAGGGCGCATCAAACCCTGTCGCCAGGCTTTGCCGGTGGCCTGCTGGCTCGGGCTGGGGGCGGCATCAAACTTGGCGTTGCCAAAAACACCTGCAACGTTGGCACCCAGTTGCCGGTAACGGTCAGCATCGGCTGCCGTTTGCGAGTACACCGCCGTTAAAGCACTGTAAGCGGGGCTCGCCAGCGGTGACAGGCTCAAAGCCTGTTGCAGCGTTTTTTCAGACAGGCGGCCGTTGACAAGCACCAGCGGAACACCGCGTTCTTTGGCGCAGTCCACCGCACACGGCCAGACTTCCGTTTCTATCAAAACGCCCAGGCGCGGCTTGAAGTGTTCAAAAAAATGATTCACGACAAGGCGCGTATCCCACGGTTGCCAAACCTGCACATCCCCAGCGCGCAAAAGCGCCCTGCCCTCTGCGCGGCCCGTGGCGGTGCCGTGGCTCAACAAGATTCGCAGCCCCGGATGAGCCTCGCGCAGCGCTTTGATCAACACCGCCGCGGTGCGCGTCTCGCCCAGCGACACGGCGTGCAGCCAGACCAGTTCGGACACAGTTTCACGCGGCTGCGTGTAGCGGCCAAAACGCTCATCAACGGCCTCGCCGTAGCCGGGCTCTTGCACAGCACGCCGGGCCATTTTGCGGCGCAGCAGCGGCTGGGCAAAGCGCATCAAGCCTGAATACAGGCCGAGCATGAAGTCCCCTGTCCCGCGGCTCATCGCGCCGCGCTTTCACACGCCTGCCAAGCTTGCCAGACCGCATCCACGCCGGGATTTGGTTGTGCAAACACGCTGACTTGATTCAAAACGCCCAGCGGCCCGGTGCGCCACGCAGTGTCAAAGTTATAAGTTTGCACATGCGGCAAACCCAGTGCCACGGCGATGTGACTGACGCCACTGTCAACGCCAACCGCGACAGCGCAATGACCAAGTTGCTGCACCAGCGCATCAAGCGACAACATCGGCAACAGCACCGCGTTAGGGCCCAGTTGGGCGGCGATAGCCTGACTGGTACCCAGCTCTTTGGCGCTGCCGTGAACCAGCAACACCCGATGGCCGCTGGCCATCATGCGCTGGCCCAAATCAACCCAATGCTGCAGCGGCCACTCTTTGTTAGCGCGTGACGTGCCGTGAATAAATGCTATAGTTTCAGGAGCTGCTCGCGCCCGATTTGATTGGGCCGCAGGCACTTTTACCCCATAACTTGGCGTTGTTTTTGCCACAGCAGCACCATAACCCAGCGCTTCAGAGGCCAGCAGCCTGCCGCGAGCCACGGCATGGCTATGCGGCGGCATGTTAATCGCCACGTCAGCGGCCCAGCGCGTCGGTGCTTCAAAGCCTGAGCCCTCGGTTTGATTTGCCATGGCGTAGCGTTGGCCTGCCGCCGTCAGCTTCGCCAGTCGCGACACCACGGCTGATTTGGTCAAGCCTTGCAGGTCAATCACGGCGTCGTAACTGTCGGTTTGCAAGTCCATCTTGAAAGCGCGCCATTCGCGCCGGGTTTGGGCTGTCCAGAATGACTTGCGCCAGCGCCGCAACTCACACGGGATGATACGGCCCAGACCGTTGACCTGGGTCAGCAGCGGTGCAAAAACTTTTTCAACCACCCAGTTAATCTGCGCGTCTGGCATCGCCGCAAGGATGTCTTGCACCACGGGCAGCGTGTGAACGACATCGCCCAGCGACGACAGCTTGATCAGCAGGATTTTCACAGGGCGCAAGGCAGATGCCTTGAGAAAAGTGGGGGCTTCCTCTTGACCAGCAGGGGCCGCATGTCAGTGTGCGGCGGCCGCAAAACTCGCATCGGGTTTCACACTTCTCAGCAGCGCCAGCATGTCGGCCTCAATACGGTGCAGCGCCGCTTCAGTGTGCCCTTCAAAGCGCAGCACCAGCACCGGTGTGGTGTTGGACGCGCGAATCAGCCCAAAGCCATCGGGCCAGTCGACGCGAACACCGTCAATCGTGTTCAAGACCGCAGGAGCAGCGAAATTTACGGCCTTCATCAAAGCCTCAACTACCGCATGTGGCTCGCCCTCTTTGCAAGGCACGTTCAACTCTGGCGTGCTGAAGCTGGTCGGCAAGGCATTGAGCACCGCGCTCGCATCTGCTGAACGACTGACAATTTCCAGCATGCGCGCACCGGCATAGGTGCCGTCGTCAAAACCATACCAGCGCTCCTTGAAAAAAATGTGCCCGCTCATCTCGCCACCCAGCGGCGAGTTGATTTCTTTCATCTTCGCTTTGATCAGCGAATGCCCGGTTTTGTACATCAGCGGCACGCCGCCTGCAGCCCCAATTTCAGGGGCCAGGCGCTGCGAACACTTCACGTCAAACACAATCGTGCCGCCGGGCACACGGCTCAGCACATCGCGGGCAAACAGCATCATCTGGCGGTCAGGGTAAATGTTTTGGCCGTCCTTGGTGATCAGCCCGAGGCGGTCGCCATCACCGTCAAACGCCAGGCCCAGTTCAGCGTCGGTGGTTTTTAAGGCGCTGATCAAATCGCGCAGGTTCTCGGGCTTGCTCGGGTCGGGATGGTGGTTGGGAAAGTTGCCGTCCACCTCGCTGAACAGTTCTATCACCTCGCAACCCAGCGCCCTGAAAATGGCCGGCGCCGATGCACCCGCAATCCCGTTGCCCGAGTCGATCACAATTTTCATCGGGCGGGCCAGCTTGATGCCTTGGGCAATCCGGTCTTTGTAAGCGGCCAGCACATCGGTTTGGGTCACGCTGCCCGGCGCTGCAGCTGCAGATGCGCTGTCTGCTTGCATGACTTGCCGTAAACCCTGAATCTCATCGCCATAAATTGCCCGGCCGGCCAACACCATTTTGAAGCCGTTGTAGTCCTTCGGGTTGTGGCTGCCGGTAACTTGAATGCCCGATGTACAAAGCGTGTTGGCCGCAAAGTACAACATGGGCGTGGTGACCATGCCGACGTCAATCGCATCAACACCGCTGGCGGCCAGGCCGCGTATCAACGCTGCCGCCAGCGCTGGGCCACTCAAACGGCCATCACGCCCAACCGCAACGGTTTTTTCCTTGGCCGCCAGCGCCGCCGCACCAAAAGCTTTGCCCAATGCAAACGCCACGTCTTCGTTGACGGTCGACGGCACCACGCCGCGAATGTCGTAGGCTTTGAAAATCGATGCGTTGAGCTGCATGGCTTGACCCGTTCTGGTGGATGGAAGTGCCGTTGATTGTAGGTTGCCAGAGGGTCGGTCAAGTGTCCGGAAACGGCTAGTCAAAAGCGCCAGCACGGGTAAGATAAAAGCCATGAAAGCGCAAGAACTGACCGCCAACGCGGATGCCTGCTACGCCGCCATGAAGGCGCGCGACGCCCGCTTTGACGGCTGCTTTTTTACCGCGGTCACGTCGACGGGGATTTACTGCCGCCCAGTATGCAGCGTGAAAGCTCCCAAACGCGAAAACTGCCGCTTTTTTGGCCACGCCGCGCAGGCAGAAAGCGCCGGCTTCAGGCCCTGCCTGCGCTGCCGTCCCGAGCTGGCGCCACATTCAGTGGTGTGGTCGATTCAGGATGCGTCGTATATTTTGGCGCACCAGGCGGCAAAACTGCTGGATGAACCTGAGAGCTGGGCGCACAGCTCATTTTCTGTGGATAAATTGGCGCTAAGGCTGGGTATCTCAGACCGTCACCTGCGGCGTATTTTTGAAGCGCAGTTTGGCGTTTCGCCGCTGCAGTACCTGCAAACACGAAGACTGCTGACCGCCAAGCAACTGCTGGCCGACACGCAGTTGCCCGTCACGCACATCGCGTTGATGAGCGGCTTTGCCAGCGTACGGCGCTTTAACGCGGCGTTTGCGGCGCATTACAAACTCAACCCGACGCAATTGCGGCATGCAGCGCCGAAGGCCGACAGCGCGCAGGGCGTCACGCAAAGCATCACGATAAAGCTGGGCTACCGGCCGCCCTACGACGTAGCCGCAATGCTGGCGTTCATGGAGACGCGACGCATCAACACCATTGAGGTCATCGCTATTGAATCAATAGCTGCTCGCGCCCATAAATATTGGGCTAGACGCACATTCGGCATTGAAATAGCAGGTAAAAAGCACGCTGGATGGCTGCACATGCGTTTTGACGAAGCGCGCCATCAACTGTTGCTGACCGTCAGCGATTCACTGCTGGACGTGCTGCCGCTGGTGATACGTCGGGTTCGCGCCGCGTTTGACCTGGACGCTGACCCCAAAGCCATCAACGCGGTGCTGCATGACGACTTCCCTGCGGGTGACGGCCTGCGCGTGCCGGGCGCGCTGGATGGCTTTGAGCTGGCCGTGCGCGCCGTGCTGGGCCAGCAGATCACGGTGGCAGGGGCGCGCACCCTGGCGCAGCGGCTGGTTGACAGGTTTGGCGAACCCATTGCGACGCCCTGGCCGGAGCTGACGCGGCTGTTTCCCTCTCCGGCGATATTGGCGGCTGCGACGAGCGACGAGCTGGGCCAACTGGGCATCGTCAGGCAGCGCCAAAGCGCCATCGTTGGCCTGGCCAAGGCAGTTGCAAGCGGTTTGCAACTGCACGGCGGTGCAGACGTACATGCAACGATCAAAGCCCTGAAAGCCTTGAACGGCATCGGCGACTGGACGGCGCAATACATCGCCATGCGGGCGCTGCGCTGGCCTGATGCTTTTCCTGCAGCCGACGTGGCGCTGCACAAAACACTTGGCGTGCAGGGGCTTAAGAGCCCGGCGCGGCTGGCTGAGGCGGCAGCACTTGGCTGGAAGCCGTGGCGCAGCTACGCTGTCATCCGCACCTGGTCTCGCACGTGGCGTGGCCTGGCAACTGCTGCCACGCCGTGAACGCTATACATTCAGGAGCTGCTCACGCCCGAATTTATTGGTCTGCAGCCCTAAAATACACCCCAAGAGACACCCTAAAAGACACCCAAAAAGCCACCTAAAAAAGGTAAACAACATGAAATTTGACCCCTCCATCGTTCAAAGCCGCTTTCAAAGCCCGCTGGGCCCAATCACGCTGGCCGCAACCGGCACCGGCTTGGCAGGCGTGTGGTTTGAAGGGCAGCGCCATCTGCCTGACGAGCTTGCTACGCCATCGGGCTGGCCAACAGATGCAGCGCATCCGGTGTTGAAACGAACCGCCCAGCAGCTTGGGGAATACTTTGCGGGCCAGCGGCGTATGTTTGATCTGCCGCTGGACTTGTCAGGCGGCACCGCCTTTCAGCAAGCGGTGTGGCGGGCTTTGCTGGCCATTGCCACCGGCGCTACGACCAGCTACGGCAACATCAGCAAAAGGATTGGCAACGCCGCTGCCGTGCGGGCGGTGGGCGCAGCGGTGGGACGCAACCCCATCAGCATCGTCGTGCCCTGCCACCGCGTGCTGGGCGCTAATGGCTCTTTGACGGGCTATGCTGGCGGGCTGGACCGAAAAACCGCGCTGCTCAGGCTTGAGGGCGCACACGTTGAGAATTTGCTTTGACAACTGCTAAAAAACCGTGGGTGATGGACTATCTGGCGCTCGCCGCGCTGTGGGGTTCTTCTTTTTTGTTCATGCACTTTGCCGCGGCCGAGTTTGGTGCCGTGGCAACCGCTGCCGGGCGGGTTGGCGTTGCTGCGGCGTTTTTGTTGCCTATTGTGCTGATTCAGGGCAAGTTGGCAGAACTGCAAAGACACTGGAAGAAAATCTTTTTTATGGGTATTTTTAACTCAGCCATCCCGTTCGCCTGTTTTGCATTTTCATTGCTATCGATCACCACCAGTTTGTCGGCGATTTTGAATGCCACCGTGCCGATGTTTGGCGCGTTGGTCGCGTGGGTCTGGCTCAAAGATAAACCCACCCTGTCGCGCATCGTGGGCATCGTGATTGGTTTTTCGGGCATTGCCCTGCTGGCCTGGGACAAAGCCACCTTTAAGCCCGATGCAACGGGCGCAGCGCCCGGCTGGGCGGTGCTGGCGTGTTTGCTGGCCTGTATTTGCTATGGCATCGCCGCCAGCTTTGCCAAAAAATACATGGGTGGTATTCACCCGATGGTGACCGCTGCCGGCAGCCAGATCGGTGCAACGCTGGGCTTGGCTGTGCCTGCTGTCTGGCTGTGGCCAGCCAGCCCACCCAGCACCAGCGCGTGGCTGGCGCTGGTGGTGCTGGGTGTGGCGTGCACCGGAATCGCCTATGTTTTGTACTTCAGGCTGATTGAAAAAGCCGGGCCCCAGCGTACGCTGACCGTGACGTTTTTAATTCCGGTGTTTGCAGTGTTTTATGGCGCGGTATTTTTGCGCGAAAGCATCACGCCATGGATGCTGCTGTGCGCAGTCATCATCGTGTGCGGCACGGCGCTGGCGACGGGGCTGGTCAAACCACCGGTCAAAGCAAACCCGCAACCACGTTGATGCTGAGCGCCAGTATCAGCATATTGAAACCAAACGACAGTACGCCGTGCACCAGCGTCAGGCGGCGCATCTCGCGTGACGTGACCTGCACGTCGGACACCTGGGATGTCATGCCGACAACGAAGGCATAGTATAAAAAGTCAAAATAATCTGGGTCGAGCCCGCCGGGAAACTGCAGGCCTGGGCCGTCGGGTTCGCCTTGCTTGTCTTCGAAGTAATAACGGTGCGCGTAGCGAAAGGTAAAGATCGTCTGAATAAAGAGCCACGACGCAGCAAGGGCCAGCACCGACAAGCCGATGTGCAGCCCGCGCTGCATACCTGCCAAATCACGGCTTTGCTGCATCAGCGCAGTAATCGCAGCGATACAAGCAGCAGTGGCCATCATCAGGACCAGAAACAACACGGAGCTGGGCTCATCCTGCGCCTGCGCCCGCTGACGGGTCCGTTTGGCATCAAAACCAACGCACAGCCACCAGGCCAGGCCCAGGTAGACAGCCAGCCCAGCGCACCAGGCCAGCAAGGCCCTGAACTCCAGGCCCCCACCCCATCCATTTGGCAGCGGCACAGCAGCCACCACCAAAGCAGTCGCAAAGCCGTACATGAGGCGCTGCGGGCCGGTGGTTTCGGACAGGTGTTTTTTCATCACGCTATTGTGGGGCTCGCGGCCGACGGCCATCAGCGGTGCAAGAGATCAATGCGCATGCTGGCAGGTGCCGTAGCGGTGCACATGAAAAGGCTCGGCCGCCAAACCGGGGCAGAAGCTGCCAACCAGCGGCTCCAGCTCGCAGTAGAGCTGGTGATTGGCGTGGTTCAAACGCTCCAGCCGCTCGACGGCGTTTTCTGCGTCCAGCGCCAGCTTGTCCATGTCCACATGCAGCAGCTTGCGCCCAGACACCACCACGCGCCCACCCACCATCACCGACTCGACCGCGCCGCCGTCTTCGGCGTGCACCAGCGAGTTGGTAATGTTGTTGAGCGGAATCATGTTGATATGGCGGCTGTCAAGAAACACGATGTCGGCCTTGAAGCCCGGCGCGATGCGGCCCAGCTTGTCGCCAAACCCCAGCGCCCTGGCGCTGCCGACGGTGGCGGCATGGAGCACCTCGTCGGTGGTGATCCAGTTTTGCCAGTCGGGGCCCTGCACTTTGGAGACCAGCGACGCCAGGCGCATTGATTCATACATATTTTGGTTGTCCGAGCAGTTAGAACCGTCGGTGCCCAGCCCCACGTTGACACCGCTGGACAACATCTTGCGCATGTCAGCCAGACCGCTGCCCAGGCGCATGTTGCTGCCAGGGTTGTGCGCAACGGAGGCACCCTTTGCCCCCAGCCGTTTCATGTCGTCATCGTCCAGCCACACGCCGTGCGCCACCGTGAAGTCTGGCCCGACGATGCCGAGTTTGTCCATGTGCGCGGTCAGTGTGGTGCCGTATGTGCGCATGCCGGCAATCACCTGCACCTTTGATTCAGCCACATGCGAATGCATTGGCAGGCCAAATTCGCGCGCCAGGTTGCGGCAGCCGACAAGAAACTCGTCAGTGCAGTGGTGCGGAATCGTCGGTGCGATGGCCAGGCGCACCGTGTCAGGGTCGCCCTGCCAGTGGCGGGCAATGCCGTCCATGGCGTTCAGGATGGCGTCGGCCGGTGCCATGCGCAAACGTTCAACTTCTTTTTGCAGGCGCGGCGGCAGTGCTGCCAGCAGGCCCGGAATCGCCTCGTAAAAACTCAGGTTGGCGACCATAGGCGCGATCACTGCACGTAGGCCAACCTGCGCATAAGCCGCAGCGGCGGCCTGCATGCCTTCCACGCTGGGCAGGGGCAACTCTAACGTCAGGTCATAGCAGGCGGTACAGCCTTTGAGCAGCATTTCAGAGGCGCCAATCAGTGTCGTCAGATGCTTGTCTTCAGCGGACCTGTTGCCAGTGGTCCAGGGGCCGGCAGTCAGCAACAGTTCGAGCGTCCAGCGGTCGCCCATGCCGCGTGCCAGGTTGCCATGGCTATGCGTGTGGGCGTTGATCAAGCCGGGGTGCAACAACTTGCTCGTGGCGTCAATCACCAATGCGCCGACGGGCACCGGCATGCCGGGTACGCCAATCTCGTGAATGGTGTCGCCTTTAACAAGAATGTCAGCGGCATGCGGCATCGGCTGGCGCGGTTGTACCAGCCGGCCGCCGCGGACGACAGTCCACTCGGAAGGACCAGTAGATGTAAGGTGCGGCATGAAGGAGTCCTTGGGCAGCAAAACGTTGGGGATGGGGTGCAAATTCGTTAGAGATTGTCAGTCAGCAGAGCTTTGCCGTCAGACTGAATACCCAGTGCGGTTTTTCGGGCAAAGGACTGACGCAGATGGCCAGAGTGATCTGCGCTGCTTGAGAGTGATTTACATGATATTAACGATCCGATGACTATGAGCACGAACCATCCACCGCAAAGCAAAATAGGCTGCTGCTGGTTCCGTGGACACCGACCTAAGGCTACGCTGAATAAGCGCCGTCAAAGAACCCAGTCGGGTTGATGGCAGATCGATTTGGACTCAACACGTCGCCGCGCGACGCTGCTTGCGGCCCATCGGGCCTGTTGCGCGGGTCTCACGGCTCGTTTTGTGCCCTCATGG
>JANYED010000084.1 GCA_025363315.1 Polaromonas sp. | reverse complement strand
CCATGAGGGCACAAAACGAGCCGTGAGACCCGCGCAACAGGCCCGATGGGCCGCAAGCAGCGTCGCGCGGCGACGTGTTGAGTCCAAATCGATCTGCCATCAACCCGACTGGGTTCTTTGACGGCGCTTATTCAGCGTAGCTTTAATTTCAAACGACGCCACTTACCTGGGAGACACCGTGTCGCTGTTCCAAGCGCTTGGTGGAGGTTGGCAAAAGCCCGAGCCAGCTGGGCTTGTACAACGCTGATCCCAGGCCACACGGCAGGTTAGAAGTCGGTTGTGAAACCGACTTCTAACCCGCAGAAAGACTTTGAGGTGTTGCTAGACTTTTAGCGAATATGGCTAGCGTCTTTGTTGCGCTTGTGAACCTCTGCATTTCGCTCGCGACGTTCGTCATTACGGGCTCTGACGTCCTGATTCCTGTCTTTGCGGTCAAGCGCCAATGTGCGCTCGTCTTTGCGCTGTGCGACTTTATCACCGTTGATTTTTTGCTGCTCCGCACGGCGATCTGCGTCCATTTTTTGTGCGTCTGTCAAGTTGCCGGTCCTGACATCACGGTCTTCGCGGCGCTGGTCGGCATTGCGCACGGCGCGGTCGGCGTTGATTTGCCGCTGGTCTTGTCCGACGGCCTGCTTGTCTTGTCCGATTTTTGTGTTGTCCTGGCGAATGTCGCGGTTGTCGCGCTTAATTTCGCGGTTGTCGTTTCTGATTTGCGCATTGTCCTGTTTGACCTGATCAACCGGGGTTGTCTGCGCGAAAGCGCTTGCGGTGACAGTACTCATCAGCGCGATCAAAAAAAGTGATTTGGTTGTCATGCGAAGCTCCTGAGTTTAGATTAACGGTGTGTTTTCAAGGCAAAAGACTTGCCTGTTTTAACAACGTTTCAGTCGCGTTGGCGATGACAATTTTTTGGGTAAAGCTGGAGTAAACACTTTCAATCAAACTTTAAGCGTCTCCTGCAATACCGCTTAACCAGGAAGCAGTTTTTGCACCAGAGGGTGCAGCACTTTTTTGTGCGCACCAATTGCGTAGAAATGCTCGGCTACACCATAACAGGCAACAATCCGCTTGACGTGATGTCGCTCAGCCAATTCGCTATGAATCTGGTCTGCTGCCGGAAAAACGCCTATGCCTCCTCCTGCGCTAAAGGGCATCAGCAGGGCGCTGACTTCAAACTTCCCAACGATTTTGGGTTTAACACCCAGGCGTTCAAACCAGTGGTTAATGCGAGAGCGCACAGCGGCGTGGCTGGTGGGCAGTAGCACGGGCACTGTGGCCAACGACTGCGGAAAGCCCCGACGCGCAGCGGCCAGCAAAGGCGCTGGTGCGTACCACGACAGGTCTGGCGACCCCAACGAGTGGCTGTAGACCTTCAAATGTCGGTTGCTGGGTGCTGGTCGGTCTGCCAACACTAGGTCTAGCCGGTGCAGCGCAAACTCAGCCAGCAGGTCTTCAAATTCGTCCTCTTGGCAAATCAACCGCAGCTTGGGTGTCTGCATCACGGGTTGCATCAGCCGGCACACTGCCAGCTTAACCAGCGCCTCTGAAATACCCACCGCCAGGCGTACTGATGGCGATTCCATCGCATCCCACACAATATCAGGCAGTCTTTCGCCTAGCCTAAAAATCAGCTCTCCCGATGCATGGCGGCGATTCCCGCGTCGGTCAGTGCCATCCGCCGACCCGCAGGTTTGAGTAGTTCGTAGCCCAGAGACTTTTCCGGTTCGCGTACCTGGGTACTAACAGTTTGCACCGCCATGTCGAGTCGGTCAGCCGCCTTGGCCATGCCGCCTTCTTTGGCAACAACCCAAAAATAATACAGATAGCGTTAGCTATAGGGTGTGCTCACAATCCGGTTTTTAAAAAGTGTTGTTTCATTGTTATCTGTTTTTTTTGAAGCTCTGCGCAACCTATTCTTGGTGTTCGATTCACCAACACGAAAGGCACATCATGCAAGTCATTGTCGAATCACAAGATCCTCACGCGCAAGAGTTGCGCACCCTGACCGAGCGCCGCGTGCGTTAGTCGCTAAAACGCTGGGCCTCGCTTACGCTCCACGTACGAGTGCAGTTGTAAGAGATCAACGGCCCATGCGGCTGCGTTGACAAGACCTTGTCGGCGCCGATTGATCTTGACGGCGGGTCAATATTAAATCGGCGCTGACATGTCATCATGTGTCGAAGTTAAAAATGTCAGTACGCGACCACTAAAACAAACTGGCACCTATGTTGATGAGCAATGCCAAAACAGTGGTGTTGAAAAGATACGCCAAGATGCAATGAACCGAACCGATGCGCCGCATGGGCTTGGAAACAAAAGATACATCGGCAGTTTGCCCAGAGGTCCCGATAACGGCAGCGAAGTAGAAAAAGTCACCGTAGTCGGGCTTGTCGTCCTCGGGAAATTGCAACCCTGCCGGATGACCGTGGCGCACCGCCGCGTAAAAATCGTGAGCATAGTGAAGTGCAAACATGATCTGAATGAATGCCCAAGACGACAATACTGTCACCCCGGCCAGCGTAATGTGAGCGATTTTGAGCATGCCATGCATATCTTTAACAACAGCCAGTTCTGCGGCAATGGCTACCAGACTGGAAACGCTGGCGATGACCACCAGCAGAAGCATGACGATCTGCCCTTCATCCTGAAGCTGAGCGCGCTGACGCATATGCTGGTGTGATGAGCGAATCATCATGACCGCAGCCAACAATACATAGAGCACGGTTCCCACGTTCCAGGCGATCAGCAGGCGAGTGACAAGGTGACTGGCCAAGTCGACCGGGATGCATAGCCCAACCGCAATGGCGCTAGCACCGGCAATAAATATCCTTGGTCGGGCGCGAATTTGCCGAATTACTATGTTTCGTTGCCAACTCATGTCCTGACCTAATTCCACTTGATTACAGTGACCGCATCTTAGTGTGAAACAGGCTTTATCCAAAGCAAGATGGTGACCGCATCAGCTGGGTGGACGCGCTACACGTGATGAGAAGACTGAATTTATTGAAAGGTTAAGGAAGGTCTGCAGAACCCCCGCTGCGGCGGGAGTTGAGATTGGATAGTTCATTTGATGAAACACGAGCCGCAGTTTCACCGAATTTAAAAGCATTCGGGCGGTATCTTGGGGCCTTTTCAGGCCTCCTTCGGGCACTTGCCCGCTATGCAGACGCACTTATCCCCTTCCCCGTGCCCCCAGTAAATGCCTTGGCGCCATCCACACGTTGCTCAGCGCAAACAGCGTTATCAGCTGCGCCGTGTTCTTCGCCAGCCCTTTGTAGCGCACCTTGGTGAAACCGAACTGGCACTTGATCACCCGAAACGGATGCTCGACCTTCGCGCGGATGCTAGCTTTGAGCTGCTCAGCTTTGTCCAGCAAGCTGCCCCAGGGCGAGTTTTTGTTCAGTGCCCGGCGTTTGCCTGGACGCATGGCGAAATGCCAGTCCACTGCCGTGGCTTCTGGCCGCTTGACCGCACCTTGGTAACCGGCATCCGCAAACACCACGGTTTCCTCACCGTGCAACAACCCATAGCCTTGCGTGACATCGTTGACATGGGCCGCTGTGCCGATGACGGTGTGTACCAAGCCAGAGTCAGCATCGACACCGATATGCGCCTTCATGCCAAAGTGCCACTGGTTGCCTTTCTTGGTCTGGTGCATCTCCGGATCCCGCTCGCCCGTACTGTTCTTGGTCGAGCTGGGCGCTGCAATCAGCGTGGCATCAACGACCGTGCCGGTCTTGACCATCAAGCCTTTGGCGATCAAGGTCGCGTTGATCGTGGCCAGCAATTGAATATTCAAGCTGTGCTCCTCGAGCAGGTGGCGAAAGCGCAGGATGGTGGTCTCGTCAGGCATTCGGGGTATGCCGGCATCGAGGCGGGCGAACTCGTAGTAAAGCGGAGTGTCGTGCAAGGCCTCTTCCATCGCCGGATCAGACAAACCGAACCACTGCTGCAAGAAGTGGATGCGCAGCATAGTCTCGACTGCAAAGCTCGGGCGGCCGCCTTTGACGCCAGTGCCCATCGGCGCGAATGGCTGGATCAAACCCACCAGCTCTGTCCATGGGACGACAAGACTCATCTCATCGAGAAACACACGCTTGCGCGTGCGTTTGGTGACAAGTTCAAATCCGCTGGCGGCAAGGCTGATTTGTTTCATGTTCGTTCAACGGCTTTCAGGCAACCGCCGTTGTTAGGGTTTTGCAGAGATTCCCTAGGAGTCTGCGCGGCAGAAAGATTTGAAGCTTGATTTGCTTACCAATTTACTGTGTTCGTTGCGACCGTAGCTGTTGATCAGGATTTTGGCGCAGCGTGACCGCGCCTGGGTGGGTCTTCCCAAGTACCTCACGCTGGCTGTTCAAAAGAGGGCTGGCTGCAAATTCATGTTCTTAACGACACAGCCCTGACTAACCGGTTGCTGGGTGGGTTGAAGTCGGACTTACTTCGTTTCCATGGCCAGTTCAGAGGTTCTTGACCACTTGGTTATTTTCAATCAATTCGACTTGTTGGTCGCAGTCAACTGATGACTCGGTTTGTGCAGGCGCTGAGTTATCCACAGAGCTTGCTGGTTTTTGTGTTTTTGCGTCTTCTTTCTTTTAAACATTGAGCTTTTCAAAGTTAATCGGTGATAGTTGACCAAGACTTGAATGGCGCCTTTGAAGGTTGTACCAAGCCTCAATCCACGTGAAGATGGCCAAGCGCGCTTCGGTGTGCGTCTTCCATGTGCACCTGTCAATGAGTTCGCATTCCAGCGTCGCAAATAAACTCTCCGCCATGGCGTTGTCCATAATGTTGTTAGTGGGCATCGCCGACGGTGCCCATGCTAGGGCGGACACCCATTTCTTTGCAATGTTTGTAGTGGTCTAATAAAAATAGACAGCCCGATAGGTTGTTAAAACCGAAATGGCACAAACCGTGAGCAATCCGAAATCCAGAAGAGTGTTTGATACAAACTTCAAGCTGCAGGTCGTCCAGATGGTCAAAGCGCAGGGCCTGAGCATCGCCCAAGTCTGCAAAGACATGAAGCTTGGCGAAAGCGCTGTCAGGAGGTGGCTGGGCCAGTTTGAAGCA
>JANYED010000075.1 GCA_025363315.1 Polaromonas sp. | reverse complement strand
TTCAGTGCCGTGCGCCACAGCGGCCAGATAACTGGCTTTAACCTTGGCGGCATTGTCTACGCCTGCAGGTACGCGGTGCGTGATCAGCTCCACCAGAAAAGCTTCTTCGCCTTTGGGTGGGGCTTTCAGCAGTTCAATGACTTCAGCAGTTTGCTCGGCAGACAGCGGCAGCGGTGGAATGCCCAACACAGACCGCTCGGCCGCGTGGTTGCGGTAGGTTTGAAGGAAGGTTGACGACATGTTTTTCTCCAGAAACTCGGTAAATGAACGCTAAAACCTATTTGGCGGCAGGCGCAGCACTTGGACTGTCAAGCAGGCCCGGGCGCGGATTTTTCTTCAACTCATCGGCCAGCGTGATCTGCTCTGGGCTCATGCATTCATCTGCCAGACGCTGACCCAACTTTTGACTCATCAACATCGACTTGTTGCCAAGTTGCAGCCACAACGCGCCGCGCTTTGCATCTTCGAGGCGAATGGCGCCGGTACGGCTTTCAACCGGGTGCATGCTAAAGCGTGCGCCTTTGGTTTGCACTGCAAAAAAGCCCGGGCGGCGTGTGCTCGCGGTGATGGTGACCGAGTTGCCAAGCTCGCAGGCAATCGTGCCAACAAACACGCGTTTGGCAATTTCAATATCTTCCGCGGTGAGTTTGATGTTTGGGTCTTCGTCGATCGGCGTCACCTCTTCAACGGCTTTCAGGGCTGAGCGCCTGACCTCAGCTGGCGATTTGGCCTTGGCTTTTTTCGCTGCAGCCGAAGCAGAAGCTTTGGCCGGCGCTGCGGTTTGTGCAAATATCGCGGTCGGCAGGGCAAGGGCACAGACTGCAAGCAACAGTGGTTGGATGGCAAATAGTTTCATATCACTCCTGAAAATAGACTTGGGAATCGGAAGGCAATGCGCGGCCAGTTTGATGCGCGCGCTGCAGCACTTGCCAAAAGTAGCGGTAACTCGCGCGGTCATGCAATTGACCCTCAAAACTGATGGGAGCCCAATCTTGACGGGCGCCAGCAGCTATTATTTTTGTAGCGTTTTCAACCTCGCCCTCAGTCGGCGCAAAGGCCGCCAGGATTGGCCGAATCTGGTTTGGGTGAATGCTCCACATGCGGATGTAGCCAAACTCATGAAAAGCCCGGCGCGCGGCCAACGTCATGGCCGCCGCATCGTTAAATTCAGTTACCACGCAGTGCGATGGCGTTTTGGCATTGGCGTGGCAGCTTGACGCAATCTCCAGCTTGGCGCGCACCACCAGCGGGTGGCTGAACTGGCCCTGACTGCTCATGCCATGCGCAGGAATTGCTCCGCCATGGCTGGACACAAAATCCATCAGGCCAAAACTCAGCGACTGCACGCGCGGATACGCGGCGATGTCAAACGCACGCTGAACGGCAGCTGGCGACTCGATCAAAACGTGGATTGGCAAGTGCCCGGCGTGGGCATCTGTCAGCGCTTTTTCAACCTTCATCACGTCGGCTACCGACTCGACCTTGGGCACCATGATGTGGCAGAGCTGATCGCCGACCTTGCCTGCAATGGTGGCGATGTCAGCCTCAAACGCAGGGTGACCGACCGGATGGACGCGAACCGCCACGCGAGCTTTGTTGGCTGCCAGGGCCACCAGCGCCACCACCATCGCTGCGTGGTCCGCCTCGCCGCCCACCGGTGCTCCGTCTTCGCAGTCCAGCGTCACGTCAAAGACGCAGGCGCCAAACTCCTGGATCATCTCAGCCTGCAGAGCCAAGCTTTTGCGCATCCGCGCCTCGACGCCGCTGTAGTGGTCGCAGACCGGTAAAAGACCAGTCGCAGACTGAGCGCCAAGGAGGATGCCTGCCGGGTGCGTCATTTACGCCAGCAAATGCTTCACGCCGTCTTGCTCACCCTTTAACTCGTCCAGCGTTTTGGTGATGCGCTCCTGGCTGAAAGCATCAATCGCCAGGCCTTCAACCAGCTTGTACTCGCCGCCTTCGCAGGTGACAGGAAAGCCAAACATGGTGCCATCAGGTATGCCGTACTGGCCGCCAGATGGAATGCCCATCGTGACCCATTTGCCATGGGTGCCCAGCGCCCAGTCGCGCATGTGGTCAATGGCTGCGTTGGCGGCGGATGCAGCTGACGACACACCGCGTGCCTCAATAATCGCTGCGCCGCGCTTGCCGACGGTTGGCAAAAAGGTGTTGGCGTTCCAGTCCTGGTCGTTAATCATGGCAGCAACGCTTTCATTCGCACTACCAGCGGCTGCGCCGCGGATGGTGGCAAAGCGGTAGTCGGCATACATAGTGGGTGAATGGTTGCCCCAAACGCAGAGTTTTTCAATATCGGCCACGGCCTTGCCGGTTTTGGCAGCGACCTGGCTGGCGGCGCGGTTGTGGTCCAGCCGCAGCATGGCGGTAAAGTTTTTACGCGGCAAGTCTGGCGCGCTTTTCATGGCAATCCAGGCGTTGGTGTTGGCTGGGTTGCCCACTACCAATACTTTTACATTGCGGCTGGCCACGGCGTTCAGGGCTTTGCCTTGGGCAATAAAAATTGCGCCGTTCACGGCCAGCAACTCGGCGCGCTCCATACCGGGGCCGCGTGGACGCGAGCCGACCAGCAGTGCGTAGTCGGTGTCCTTGAAGGCCGTCATCGGGTCGCTGTGCGCTTGCATCCCCACGAGCAGCGGGAAAGCGCAGTCGTCGAGTTCCATCATCACGCCTTTAAGTGCCTTTTGCGGGCCTTCGCTAGGCACTTCCAGCAGTTGCAAAATCACCGGCTGGTCTTTGCCCAACATTTCGCCAGAAGCGATGCGAAACAGCAAGGCGTAACCGATTTGGCCTGCTGCACCGGTAACAGCAACGCGGACGGGTTTTTTCATCATGATGGAAAACTTTCAGGAAGTGATTTAAACGGTTGCTATGCAGCAATTACGGCGAATGACAACGTTGGATTTTAGCCCTGAATGATGCAGTGCGTCAATTTGTCTTATGTCTTATATAAGATATGATCGACTGTCCAAATCAGATGCCCATGGCTGCCCTTCCCACCACTTCAACACCCACCTCCAGCAGCGCTCTTGCGAGCGACGCCGCGGGCGCAACACCCCCCACAACGGCGGCTTTCAGCCCGCTTTACAGCCAGATCAAAGCGCTGATTTTGCAGAGCTTGCAGTCTGGTGAATGGAAACCCGGCGAAGTCATCCCGTCAGAGATGGACCTGGCCGCCCGCTACCGCGTCAGCCAGGGTACGGTGCGTAAAGCGATAGACGAGCTGGCCATCGACCACCTGGTGGTGCGCCGTCAGGGCAAAGGCACGTTTGTCGCCACGCATGCAGAGCAGCATGTGCAGTTCCGGTTTTTAAAACTCGTACCCGACAGCGGCACGCCGGGCAGCGGGGGCCCAGCCCAGCGCCAGGTCATCGACTGCCGCCGCACCCGCGCCACCGCCGATGTGGCCCGAGCCTTGGCCCTTCGCACCGGCGATGCAGTGCTGCAAGCGCGCCGCGTTTTAAGCTTTGCAGGCACGCCGACAATTCTTGAAGATATTTGGCTGCCCGCCGCCCCCTTCAAAGGGCTGACCGCAGAGCGCCTGGCCAACCACGTGGGCCCGATGTACGCACTATTTGAAACTGAGTTTAATGTGCGCATGGTTCGCGCCGAAGAGAAAATACGCGCAGAACCAGCTATTGACGGGCGCGAGCAGCTATTAAAAGTAGAGCACGGCACACCATTGCTAAGTGTTGAGCGCATCGCCTACACCTACCAGAACGTGCCGATGGAACTGCGCCGCGGCTACTACCGCACCGACACGCACCACTATCACAACACGCTGAATTGACATGGGCCAAACCGGTTTTAAGGGCAACAAGTCCACCCTGCCGAGCAAACCTTGCGTGGCCTGCGGCCGCGAGATGACCTGGCGCAAAAGCTGGGCTAAAAACTGGGCAGATGTGAAATATTGCTCTGACGCTTGCCGGGCGCAGAAAAGCAAGGCGCCCCGAAATCCACCCGGCGCATAGCCTGCGCTGGCTTTGTGGATTTGGTCGCAAGTCGAAAATACCACCCAGTCGCCAAATAGAATACGGCGTATGAATAAAACACAGACACGCCATTTGGTGCTGATTTTGGGTGACCAGCTTGACGAGTCGTCCAGCGCGTTCGACGGCTTTGACCCCGCACAAGACATCGTGTTGATGGTCGAAGCGTTTGAGGAATCGACCCACGTCTGGTCGCACAAAATCCGCACCACACTGTTTTTGTCCGCCATGCGGCACTTTGCTGACAGTCTGAAGCAGCGCGGCTGGCAGGTTGAGTACCGGGCGCTAGATTCTCATGGTGATAAAACGCTGGCTGCTGGCCTGCAGGCTGCGATCAAGCAGCACCAGCCGCAAGCTGTGATTGGGGTGGAGCCTGGTGATTTGCGGGTTAGGGATCAGATTGAATCTGCTATTAAATCAGAAGCTGCTCGCGCCCGTGTCCAAAGGGCTACAGGCCGAAATGCTTCTAATAAAACCGAAAAAACTGAAAAAACCGAAAAAACAGATGCTTCAGTCGCTTTTTTAACCTGGCGTGAAGATAAGCACTTTTTATGCAGCCTGCCGCAGTTTCGCAAATGGGCAGGCACGTCCGCAAGCCTGCGCATGGAGTTTTTTTATCGGCAAATGCGCAAGCAATACAAGGTGTTAGTTGAAGGCAAAGCCAACGATGAGCCTGTGGGCGGACAATGGAATTTTGACGCCGACAACCGCAAAAGCTTTGGCAAGGCGGGACCGCAAGACGTGCCCAAGGCAATCACCTATAAACCTGACACTATTACAAAAGATGTCATCAAACTGGTCAACACCCACTTTGCAGAGCACCCTGGCGCCCTTAGCGACTTCAACTGGCCTGTGACACGTGACCAAGCTCTGGTTGCCCTGAAAGACTTCATAGCCAACCGCCTGCCGCAATTTGGCCCGCATGAAGACGCGATGTGGACAAATCTTGACTTTGGCTGGCATTCGCTGCTGTCCAGCTCGTTGAACCTGAAATTAATCAACCCGCTGGAGGTGATCCAGGCCGCCGAAGCCGCCTACAAAAAGCATGACTTGGACCTGGCCAGCGTGGAAGGCTTTATCCGTCAAATCCTGGGCTGGCGTGAATTTATGCGCGGCGTGTACTTTTTAGACTCGCCCGAGCTGAAAACCGCCAACCACTACGATCACACCAACCCGCTGCCCAAGTGGTACTGGACGGGCGACACCCAGATGAACTGCATGAAGCAGGCGATCGGCCAAACGCTTAAGAACGGCTATTCGCACCACATTCAGCGGCTGATGATCACTGGCATGTTCGGCGTGACGGCGCAAATCAGCCCGCAGGTCATGTGCGACTGGTACCTGGCGGTGTATGTGGATGCTGTGGAATGGGTAGAGCTACCCAATGTGGCCGGCATGGCGCTGTTTGCCAACGGCGGGCGATTCACATCGAAACCTTATGTGGCCAGCGGCGCGTATGTCAAACGCATGAGCAACTACTGTACTGGCTGTAAATACGAGCCAGACGTGCGAGTGGGCGCTAACGCCTGTCCCATGACGACCCTGTACTGGAACTTCTTAGACAAGCATGAGGCAACGTTTGGCAGCAACCCACGCACATCGCTGATGGTTAAAAACCTGCAGCGCATGACGCCCGAGCTGCGCGCCGAAGTGCGCGGCCGCGCCACCGAAATGCTCGCTGATCTGGACGCTTTATAAATGCCCTGTCAGCCCCTATTCAGGCAAAACCCCTAAGCTATGACCACACCAACCAAAACGTGTGCTGCATTGCAATAGAATCAGAATTCGAGGGTTTACCAGAATTTGTCATTCAGACCGCAGCGCAGTGCAAGTTATCTAGCGGTCACCGAAAATTACCACGACAGCCAGAACAACACAGAAAGCCACGCGTATGTCAGATATCGCCCCGACCGTTAAAAAGCGGCCCGAGTTTCGCAACATCAACGCCTTCACCGACCTGCCGTCTTACCGCTTACCTGTGGCCGGTATTGTGTCGATTCTTCATCGCGTCAGTGGCGCTATCATGTTTGTGCTGCTGCCTTTCATCATCTGGATGTTTGACACGTCGATTTCGTCAGAGATTTCGTTTGTCAGATTCAAAGGTGCGTTTAATGTCGGCATGTTGGGTCTGCCAGGCATTATCTGGAAGCTAGCCGCACTCGCGCTGATTTGGGCTTATCTGCATCACGCCATGGCAGGTATTCGTCATTTGTGGTCAGACACCCATCACTCGGCGGTGACCAAAGAATTTGGCAAAACCTCCGCCATCGCCACACTTGCCCTCAGCGTTGGTTTGACGCTGATCCTGGGTGCTAAATTGTTCGGTCTTTATTAAACTAATTTTTTGACGGGGCACATCGTCCGGTCTGACACGCACGCATCAGGAAACACTATGGCAGTTAATTACGGTTCCAAACGCATCGTTGTAGGCGCACATTACGGCTTGCGGGACTGGCTCGCCCAGCGCGTGACGGCCACGCTGATGGCGCTTTTCACTGTGTTGGTACTGGGCCAGGTCATGTTGACCAAAGGCCCGATTGGCTACGACAAATGGGCGGGCATTTTTTCATCACAGTGGATGAAAGTCTTGACCTTCACCATCATCATCGCCCTGACCTATCACGTGTGGGTAGGTATGCGTGACATCTGGATGGACTACATCAAACCGGTGGGTGTGCGCCTGAGTTTGCAGGTGTTCACTCTGGTCTGGCTCACGGCCTGCGCGGGCTGGGGCATTCAAGTTCTTTGGCGTGCATAGATAACTTCAAGCTATTTTGCTTGGTCCCTTGTTGAGTTGAAAAGTAAACATGTCTGCAACTTCCAAAATCCCTTCACGTAAATTTGACGTCGTTATCGTCGGCGCTGGTGGCTCTGGCATGCGTGCATCGCTGCAGCTGGCGCGCGCTGGGCTGAATGTGGCCGTGCTGTCCAAAGTCTTCCCGACCCGCTCACACACCGTAGCTGCGCAGGGCGGCATTGGCGCGTCGCTCGGCAACATGAATGAAGACAACTGGCACTACCATTTTTTCGACACCGTGAAGGGCTCAGACTACTTGGGTGACCAGGACGCGATCGAGTACATGTGCCGCGAAGCGCCCAAGGTCGTGTATGACCTGGAGCACATGGGCATGCCGTTTGACCGCAACCCGGACGGCACCATTTACCAGCGCCCTTTCGGCGGCCACACCGCCAACTACGGCGAAAAAGCCGTCGAGCGCGCTTGCGCCGCCGCAGACCGCACTGGCCACGCCATGCTGCACACGCTGTACCAGCAAAACGTGAAAGAAAAAACCAGCTTTTTTGTCGAATGGCTGGCGATGGACTTGATTCGCGACGCCGCTGGCGACGTGGTCGGCGTGACCGCACTTGAGATGGAAACCGGCGACGTGCATATTTTTGAAGCCAAAACCACGCTGCTAGCCACGGGTGGCGCGGGCCGCATTTTTGCAGCATCGACCAATGCATTCATCAATACGGGCGACGGCCTGGGCATGGCCGCACGCGCAGGCATTCCGCTGGAAGACATGGAGTTCTGGCAGTTTCACCCCACCGGTGTAGCCGGGGCTGGCGTGTTGCTGACCGAAGGCTGCCGCGGCGAAGGCGCGATTTTGCGCAACAGCAATGGCGAGCGCTTCATGGAGCGTTATGCGCCCGCCTATAAAGACCTGGCGCCACGCGACTACGTGTCGCGCTGCATGGACCAGGAAATAAAAGAAGGCCGTGGCTGCGGCCCGAACAAGGACTACATCAACCTGGACATGACGCACCTGGGCGCAGACACCATCATGAAGCGCCTGCCGTCGGTGTTTGAGATTGGCCATAACTTTGCCAACGTCGACATCACCAAAGAGCCAATTCCTGTCGTGCCCACCATCCATTACCAGATGGGCGGCATACCGACGAATATCCACGGTCAGGTCGTCACGCAAAACGCAGACAACAAAAGCGAAGTCGTCAATGGTTTGTATGCGGTGGGCGAATGCTCATGCGTCAGCGTACATGGCGCCAATCGCTTGGGCACCAACTCGTTGCTCGACCTGCTGGTATTTGGCCGCGCGGCGGGTAACCACATTGTTGAGCACAACAAAACCACGGTACAAAAGCCCCTGCCCGCTGGCGCTGCCGATGTAACACTGGCCCGCATAGCCCGGCTGGACAGCGCCACCGACGGCGAATACGCGCAAGATGTGGCCAACGACATTCGCGCCGCCATGCAAAAGCATGCAGGCGTCTTCCGCACCCAGGCCAGCATGGACGAAGGCGTGGTCGAGATCGCCAAGCTGCGCGAACGCGTCAAAAAGATTGGCTTGAAAGACAAGTCAAAAATCTTTAACACCGCCCGCATTGAAGCGCTTGAAGTTGAAAATTTGATTGAATCGGCCGAAGCGACCATCGTCTCAGCAGCAGCCCGCCATGAAAGCCGCGGCGCGCATTCAGTCAACGACTACGGTGACACCCCTGCCCACCCGAATGGCCGCAACGACACCGACTGGCACAAGCACACGCTGTGGCACAGCAAGGACAATGCGTTGACCTACAAGCCTGTGCAGATGATTCCATTGACAGTTGATTCCCTGCCTTTAAAAGTGCGTAGCTTCTAAGCCGCTTGAAGTCTCCCTCAGTTAATTTACCAGAGCAAACATCATGACCAAACGCACTTTCAACATCTACCGCTACGACCCGGATACCGATGCAAAGCCGTACATGCAAAAAATCGAAGTTGAGCTGGATGGCAGCGAGCGCATGCTGCTTGACGCGCTGATGAAACTCAAAGCGCAAGTGCCCAGCATCAGCTTTCGCCGGTCATGCCGCGAAGGCGTTTGCGGCTCTGACGCCATGAACATCAACGGCAAAAACGGCCTCGCCTGCCTGACCAATATGCGCACCCTGCCAGATGTCATCACCCTCAAGCCGCTTCCTGGCCTGCCGGTGGTGCGCGACTTGATCGTTGATATGACGCAGTTCTTCAAGCAGTACAACTCGATCAAACCGTATTTGATCAACGACAACGTACCGCCTGAAAAAGAACGCTTGCAAAGCCCGGAAGAGCGCGACGAGCTGAACGGCTTGTACGAGTGCATTTTGTGCGCCAGCTGCTCGACAAGCTGCCCCAGCTTTTGGTGGAACCCAGACAAGTTTGTCGGCCCCGCTGGCCTGCTGCAAGCTTATCGCTTTATTGCCGACAGCCGTGATGAAGGCACTGCCGAGCGCCTTGACAACCTGGAAGATCCGTACCGTTTATTCCGCTGCCACACCATCATGAACTGCGTTGATGTGTGCCCCAAGGGTTTGAACCCGACCGAAGCCATCGGCAAGATCAAAGAGATGATGGTTCTGCGTTCCGTCTAAGCAGACAAATGCTTGATGAACGTTTGGGCGAACGTGAACTGAGCAAACTGCGCTGGCGCTGCCGCCGGGGCCTGCTTGAAAACGATTTGCTAATTGAAAAATTTTTCAACCAACATGCAGCGACATTAACCGTCAGCCAGGCCAAAGGCCTGAATGATTTAATGGATTTGTCTGACAACGATCTGCTGGACCTTTTGCTAAAACGCAAAGAGCCTGCAGATTTGCTGGAAATCAGCGCCAAGAGCAGCGCCTCTACTTCTGAGGCACTGCGGATCCTAAACTTGCTGCGACCGCAAGGTAAGGACTCACAGGTATCCGTTTAAATTGATATGAAGAAAGCACACAATGAAGCTCGCTGACAACAAAGCCACCCTGTCGTTTAGCAATGGCAGCCCCAGCATCGAGATGCCTGTTTACCACGGCAGCGTGGGCCCTGATGTGATAGACATCCGCAAGCTGTACGCGCAAACCGGCATGTTCACCTATGACCCTGGCTTTTTATCCACCGCTTCGTGCCAGTCGGCCATTACTTACATCGACGGCGACAAGGGTGAGCTGCTGTACCGCGGCTACCCCATCGAGCAGCTGGCCACCAACTGCGACTACATGGAAACCTGCCACCTGCTGCTGTACGGTGAGCTACCCAACCCCGCGCAAAAAACCGACTTTGTGCACCGCGTGACCAACCACACCATGGTCAACGAGCAAATGCAGTTTTTCTTGCGCGGTTTCCGCCGTGATGCGCACCCCATGGCCATCATGACCGGCCTGGTCGGCGCGCTGTCGGCTTTCTACCACGACAGCACCGACATCACCAATCCAGAGCACCGCGACATTTCCGCCATTCGCCTGATTGCCAAAATGCCGACCCTGGTGGCTATGGCCTACAAGTACACGCAAGGCCAGCCTTACATGTACCCAAAGAACTCTTTGAGCTACGCCGGCAACTTCCTGCACATGATGTTCGCCACGCCATGTGAAGAGTACAAGGTAAATCCGGTGCTGGAGCGAGCGCTCGACCGCATTTTCATCCTGCACGCCGACCACGAACAAAACGCATCGACCTCGACCGTGCGCCTATGCGGCTCGTCGGGCACCAACCCGTTTGCCGCCATTGCAGCGGGCGTGGCCTGTCTATGGGGCCCGGCCCATGGCGGCGCGAATGAAGCAGCACTGAACATGTTGGGCGACATTCAAAAGCAGGGTGGCATTGAAAAAATTGGCGAGTTCATCAAACAGGTCAAAGACAAAAACTCAGGTGTCAAGCTGATGGGTTTTGGCCACCGCGTTTACAAAAACTACGACCCACGCGCCAAGCTGATGCAAGAAACCTGCAAAGAAGTGTTGCTAGAAATGGGTCTGCAAAACGACCCATTGTTCAAGTTGGCGATGGCTTTGGAAAAGATTGCATTAGAAGACGACTATTTCGTCAGCCGCAAGCTTTACCCCAATGTCGACTTTTATTCAGGCATCGTGCAAAAGGCCATCGGGATACCGGTGCCGCTGTTCACCGCAGTGTTTGCCTTGGCACGTACCGTTGGCTGGATTGCCCAACTGAATGAAATGATTGGCGATTCCGAGTACAAAATCGGCCGCCCCCGGCAACTTTTTACTGGCTCGGTGTCACGCGACGTGATGCCTTTGGCGCAGCGCTGATCTGAGATGAGCTAATTTGATCTACTGATTTAGCTCAACAGAAAGCCCGCTGGTAGTGACATCAACGGGCTTTTCTATTTGCTATTGAATAAGTAGCTGCTCGCACCCGCGTTTATTGGGCTACAGTGACACACTTCACTTTTCTGCGATGACTCATCCAGGAATTTCTGGTTCCGCCAGCAGCGCCAGGTTGAGCAGTGATTCCTGCCAGCCGAGGTAGCAGGCTTGCAGCGGAATCATGTCAGGTGGCTTTCGGCCTCAGGAAACTATTCAACAGCAGCAAATTTAGCGATCCAACTGTAGATGTGTATCGCTATTTTTTTAGGAGCTGCTAGCGCCCGTCGTGCAACGACCTTAGCCTTAAATGACGCCCACACTAGCCATTTTTTCTGCAGCCTGTAAGCTCGCGCGGGTTTAGAACATGTGACAGCAGACCAAGCCACTTAAAATCGAATATTCCTGAAAGAAACAAATGGCCAAAACCCTCTACGACAAAATCTGGGATGAACACGTCATTCACACCGAAGAAGACGGCACGTCCATCCTTTACATTGACCGCCACCTGGTACATGAAGTCACCAGCCCACAAGCGTTTGAAGGACTGCGCGAGGCCAAACGCAAAGTCTGGCGCATCAGCTCCATCGTGGCCACGGCTGACCACAACACGCCCACCACAGGCTGGGAACTGGGTTACGACGGCATCACTGACCTGGTGAGCAAAGAGCAGATCACCACACTCGACGCCAACATCAAAGAACACGGCGCAGCGGCGTTCTTCCCGTTTCTGTCAAAGCGCCAGGGCATCGTGCATGTGATGGGGCCCGAAAACGGCGCCACCCTGCCGGGCATGACGGTGGTTTGCGGTGACTCGCACACGTCTACCCACGGCGCTTTTGGCGCACTGGCCCACGGCATTGGCACGAGCGAAGTCGAGCATGTGCTGGCCACCAACACGCTGCTGGCCAAAAAAGCCAAAAACCTGCTGATTAAAGTAGAAGGTACGCTGCCCGCAGGCTGCACTGGCAAAGACATCGTGCTGGCCATCATCGGCAAAATCGGCACGGCGGGCGGCACGGGCTACACGATTGAATTTGCAGGCAGCGCCATCCGGGCACTGAGCATGGAAGGCCGCATGACGGTCTGCAACATGGCAATTGAGGCTGGCGCACGGGCTGGGCTGGTGGCGGTTGACCAGAAAACGATTGACTACTGCAAAGGCCGCTTGCTGTCACCCACGGGTGTCGAATGGGACATGGCTGTGCGCTATTGGTCAACCCTACAGTCTGATGCCAATGCAGTGTTTGACAAGGTGGTTGAACTGGATGCAAGCCAAATCACCCCGCAAGTCACCTGGGGCACATCGCCTGAAATGGTGCTGCCCATCACCGGCACCGTGCCAGACCCCGACAAAGAAAAAGACGCCAGCAAACGCGATGCGATTGAGCGTGCCTTGACTTACATGAATTTGCAACCCGGCAAGGCTCTAAACGATTTGTATGTGGACAAGGTCTTCATCGGCAGCTGCACCAACAGCCGGATTGAAGACATGCGCGAAGCCGCCGCTGTGGTCAAAAAGATCGGCCAAAAAGTCGCTAAAAACATCAAGCTGGCACTCGTTGTGCCCGGCTCAGGCCTGGTCAAAGAGCAAGCCGAGCGCGAAGGCCTGGACGTGATCTTCAAGGCCGCAGGCTTTGAATGGCGCGAACCCGGTTGCAGCATGTGCCTGGCCATGAACGCCGACAAACTAGAGCCCGGCGAGCGCTGCGCATCGACCAGCAACCGCAACTTTGAAGGCCGCCAAGGTGCGGGCGGGCGGACGCATTTGGTGTCGCCTGCCATGGCGGCTGCGGCGGCAGTGCATGGGCATTTTGTTGACGTCAGAAGATTTGTTTAAGAGATCATCATGCAAAAATTCACCCTCCACACTGGTCTGGTCGCGCCCATGGACCGCGAGAACGTTGACACCGACGCCATCATTCCCAAGCAGTTTTTAAAGTCGATTCGCAAAACCGGATTTGGCCCGCATTTGTTCGACGCGTGGCGCTACCTGGACACAGGCGAGCCGGGCATGGACCCGAACAGCCGCAAACCCAACCCTGACTTTGTGCTGAACCAGCCGCGCTACGCGGGTGCATCAGTGCTGCTGGCACGTAAAAACTTTGGTTGCGGCTCCTCGCGTGAGCATGCTCCCTGGGCGCTGGACCAATATGGCTTTCGCGCCATCATTGCGCCGAGTTACGCCGACATCTTTTTCAATAACAGCTTTAAAAACGGCTTGCTGCCTATCGTGCTGCCAGAGGCACAAGTGGCCGCGTTGTTTGACGAAGCGCTGGCTTTTCCAGGCTACAAATTGACGGTTGACCTGGAGCGTCAGGTGATTGTGAAACCGCAGGGTGAAGAGATTTCGTTCAGTGTTGAGGTGTTTCGCAAATACTGCCTGATTAACGGGCTGGACGACATTGGGCTGACGTTGCGGCACAGCGACAAAATCAAGACGTTTGAATCCGAGCGCTTGGCGGCCAAGCCTTGGCTGAACCATACGATCGCAGCTTGATTTAGCTGTTATCACCCTGTAAATAATGCTGTAGCCCAGTGAATACGGGCGCGAGCAGCTATAAAACTAATAGTGAAGACTTTGAAACTCATGAAAATCGCAATCCTCCCCGGTGACGGCATCGGCACTGAAATCGTCGCAGAAGCCGTTAAGGTTTTGAACGTTTTAGACCTGAAGTTTGAAACCGAAAGTGCGCTCGTTGGTGGTGCGGCTTACGAGGCCTTTGGTCACCCGCTGCCTGATGCGACGTTGAAGCTGGCCAAAGAAGCTGATGCTGTTTTATTCGGCGCAGTCGGCGACTGGAAGTACGACACGCTGGACCGCCCTCTTCGCCCGGAACAAGCCATTTTGGGCCTGCGTAAAAACCTGGGCCTGTTCGCCAACTTTCGCCCGGCTATTTGCTACCCGCAACTGGTTGATGCATCAAGCCTGAAGCGCGAACTGGTCAGCGGGCTGGACATTCTCATCATTCGCGAACTGACGGGCGACATCTATTTTGGCCAACCGCGCGGCAGACGGACAGCTAGCGACGGGCACTTCCCCGGCAGTGAAGAAGCCTTTGACACGATGCGCTATTCACGGCCCGAGATTGAGCGGATTGCGCATGTGGCGTTTCAAGCAGCGGGCAAGCGGGGCAAGAGGGTAACCAGCGTCGACAAAGCCAATGTGCTGGAGACCTTTCAACTCTGGAAAGACGTGGTGACGGAAGTTGGCCTGCAGTACACCGACGTGGCACTCGACCACATGTATGTCGACAACGCCGCGATGCAACTGGTCAAAGCGCCTAAAAAATTCGATGTGGTCGTCACCGGCAATATGTTTGGCGACATCTTGTCTGACGCGGCCGCCATGCTGACGGGCAGCATTGGCATGCTGCCTTCTGCCAGCCTAAACGCTAAAAACCAAGGCCTGTACGAGCCCAGCCACGGCAGCGCGCCAGACATTGCTGGCAAAGGCGTGGCCAACCCGCTGGCGACGATTTTGAGCGCCGCGATGATGCTGCGTTTTAGTCTGAACCAGCCCGAGGCCGCCTTGAGGATTGAAAAAGCGGTGGACGCGGTGTTGACGCGGGGATTGCGTACGCCGGACATTTATAGCGATGGCATGACCAAAGTCGGTACCGCTGAAATGGGCAATGCGGTGGTCAAGGCTTTGGCCTGATTACAATAAGGTCATGAATTTAATTCAGACGTTGATTAGAACGACAGGCAAGTACATCGGTACTAAGGGCTAACAAGCTCGCCTCGTCGCGCCCGTTCCGGCCAGACGAGCCGGACTTCAAAACATTTTTTGAAAAGGGCAACAAAATGAAAAACTCTAAAAATACCGTCGGCCTCGTTGGCTGGCGCGGCATGGTCGGCTCGGTGCTGATGGACCGCATGGTGCTTGAGAAAGACTTCGACTTAATTGAGCCGATTTTCTTTTCAACATCCAACGCCGGCGGCAAAGCCCCACCTCAAGCCAAAAACGAAACCACGTTGAAAGACGCGATGGATATTGCCGCGCTGAGAAAGTGCGGCATCATCGTCACCGCGCAAGGTGGCGATTACACGGCGGAGGTCTACCCAAAGCTGCGCGCAGCGGGCTGGCAAGGCCACTGGATTGACGCAGCATCGACGCTGCGCATGAACTCTGATGCGGTCATCGTGCTAGACCCGGTGAACCTGACAGTGATTCAAAACGCTTTAAGCAAGGGCGGCAAAAACTGGATTGGCGGTAACTGCACTGTGAGTTGCATGCTGATGGGCGTAGGCGCGCTGTACAAGGCGGGCTTGGTCGAGTGGATGACCAGCATGACTTACCAAGCGGCATCAGGCGGCGGTGCGCAGCACATGCGCGAGTTGCTCACGCAATTTGGCACGCTCAACGGCGAAGTCAAAGCCCTACTGGACGACCCAAAATCCGCGATTCTTGAAATCGACCGCCGCATACTGGCAAAGCAACACAGCCTGTCGGCTAGCGAGACAGCCAACTTTGGCGTGCCATTGGGCGGCTCTTTGATCCCGTGGATAGACAAGGATCTTGGAGCTGACAAACAACCCGGTGACGCGGGTTGGGGCACTAGCAAAGAAGAATGGAAAGCCGGGGCTGAAACCAACAAAATTTTGGGCCAAGGCGCAGGCTTTGGCGTGCCCGCAGTCCCAGTCGACGGCTTTTGCGTGCGTGTGGGTGCCATGCGCTGCCACAGCCAGGCACTGACCTTCAAGCTGAAAAAAGACGTGCCACTGGCCGACATTGAAGCCTTGATTGCCGCCGACAACGCCTGGGTCAAAGTGGTGCCCAACACGCGCGAAGCCACCATTCAGCACCTGACCCCAGTGGCCGTGACCGGCACGATGACGATTCCGGTCGGCCGCCTGCGCAAGCTGGCGATGGGGCCTGATTACCTGGGCGCATTTACCGTGGGCGACCAGCTTTTGTGGGGTGCTGCTGAGCCGCTGCGCCGCATATTACGCATTCTGCTGGAGGATTAGTACCCTTGACGCGGATTTGGGCTGGTGCAGAACAGGCGCAAGTTCGCAATTGCTCACATGTAACTTTCCGGTCACGATTTGGGCACGCCAGGTGTCGTTACACATCGTTAAGAGCGTTGCCGTCAGACAACAATTGAAACTTGCAAACCCTGTCGAAACGGGTGTGTCAGGACTTAAGTGGTGTCTTAGCTTGTCAGCGTAACGTCTTGATGTTAAGGTTATTTTTTTAAAAATTCGCATCGAGGCTTTTGTGCGCTTCAGCAAAATAATGTTACACGCAAACCGGGCACTCGAGGCTCAAAACTCCATGACACATCGCTCCAGTTGGCGGCTAGGTACTGTGGCCGGCGCAATTGCGCTGCTGGGCAGCCTTTCCATCACCCCGGTTCACGCTCTCGGGCTTGGCCGCATCACTATCCAATCAGCTCTGGGCGAGGCCTTGCGGGCTGAAATTGAGGTGCCTGAAATCACCGCAGAAGAAGCCGCCAGCCTTCGCGTGGGGGTTGCTGCGCCGGCCGCCTTCAAGGCCGCCGGACTTGAATACAGTCCCACAGTCGTGGGCGTTCAAATCAATCTGCAAAAGCGAGCCGACGGGCGGTCTTACCTCAGCCTGACCAGCCCCAAGCCGGTCACCGAGCCGTTCGTGGACCTGGTCCTAGAGGCCAGTTGGTCGTCTGGACGTGTGGTGCGTGACTACACAATGCTTTTTGACCCGCCTAACTTGCGGCAAGCCGGATCAACTTCTCCTTCCACCACGGTGAACCCGACCGCACCTGTTGTATCGCGGCCCAGCACGCCTCTTTACCCATCTCCGCCGCCAGTCGCCTCAGCAGAGCCGGTCGCGCCCCGATTGCCACGCGCAGAAAAGCCCCTAGCGCCCACGCCAGCACGCAAAGCTGCAGCGTCGCCTGCCAAGCCAGCCACCACTGGCCAGCAGGTGACGGTTAAAACGGGTGATACCGCGAGCAGAATTGCGGCGCAAAACAAACCCGTCAGCATTTCGCTAGACCAAATGCTGGTGGCACTGCTCAACCGCAACCCGACCGCCTTCATCGGCGGCAATATCAACCGCTTGAAGTCAGGTGCGGTGCTGAACATACCCGCAGCAGAAGATGCCGCTGCGCTGCCCGCGGCTGAAGCGTCCAGAATCATCGTCGCGCAATCCAAGGACTTCAACGATTTCAGACAAAAGCTGGCTGCTGGTGTGCCGAACACGCAGATTGAAAGTGCCAACCGCCAGGCAAGTGGCGCGGTTCAGGCCAAAGTTGAAGACCGATCAGCGTCAACCGTCACGCCTGACAAACTCACCCTTTCCAAAGGTGCTGTGCAGGGCAAAGCCGCTGCTGAAGACAAGATTGCCAAGGACAAGCAAGCCAAAGATGCATCCACGCGAGTGGCTGAACTGTCTAAAAATCTTGGCGATTTGAACAAAATTGCCAGTGGCGCGCCCGCTGCGAACGTTGCACCTACCGCCTCGGCATCAGCAGCGAAAGCGCCCGGTCTAGCAGTGCCGTCCGTGCCGATGTTGTCAACGCCTGCCGCCACGCCGCAGTCAGCTGCTGCGAGCGCTGCGAAACCTGGCGTTACCCCCGCTATTCCTGCAGCCACGGCAGCATCGGCTGCATCAAGTGCTACCGCCACCACCTCGGTGGCCAGCACAGCAAGCCCCAGCTTGGTGGGCGTCAGCGCGACTGTGCCCGCAACAGCTTCGCCAACACTGGTGGCGGCTAGCACATCAGCCACGCTGACTGCTGCTGCGCCAGTTGCTGCCGCAAGTGCGCCCGTAGCGATCGCCCCCGTCCCGATGAAAAAACCAGTGGTGGCACCCCCACCTGAACCTGGCCTGATGGATGAACTGACAGACAACCCATTGGTTTTGCCCGGCTTGGGTGCGCTGCTGGCACTGCTGGCGGGCTTTGGCTTTTACCGTTTCAAAAAACGCAACAGCCCAGCCGCTGTTGACAGCTCGTTCCTTGAAAGTAGGCTGCAACCCGACTCCTTTTTTGGAGCCAGCGGCGGCCAGCGTATTGACACCAGTGAAAGCTCTAACGCAACGGGCTCTTCCATGGTGTATTCCCCGAGCCAGCTGGACGCTGCTGGCGACGTGGACCCGGTGGCTGAAGCCGACGTTTACCTGGCTTACGGCCGCGACCTGCAAGCCGAAGAAATCCTCAAGGAAGCCCTGCGCACCAACCCTTCACGCGTGGCCATTCATGCTAAGTTGATGGAAATTTATGCCAAGCGCCGGGACCTGAAAGCCTCAGAGCTGATTGCAGGCGAAGCATTTTCCTTGACGAACGGGAACGGCCCAGAGTGGGCCTACATCTGCGAGATGGGTCGAGAGCTCGATCCCAACAATCCCGTGTACCAGCCTGGGGGACAACCGCAAACCGTAAATCGCGAGCCGCCAGCAATGACACCGGCCATGGCCGCGTCGTATGGTGCAGACACCATTCCGCACGTGATGGTCAGGCCGCCTGGCGCGGCAGATTCAGCGGTGGATTTCGACCTCGACCTGGACTTTTCAGCAGATGATGCGGCTCCGGTTGCAACTCAGATCGCTTCGCCAGTGCCGGGTCATCAGCCAGAGCAGACCACCTTTA
>JANYED010000073.1 GCA_025363315.1 Polaromonas sp. | reverse complement strand
CTGGACCCGCACCCACTAGGGTGCATCGTCCATTCGCCACCAGGGTGCACTTACCTGTAAGCATGTTGTTTTTCATAGCTGTTTAACCAGTCGCAAGATGTGTTCCACCTGCATGGCAATCGACGCGGGTACCGGATGTTGGCCCGCCATCACAGATCGAATATACGCCGCCGTACTGGCAGCATCGGTCGTCTTGGGCAAGTCGGGCAGGTCTTTTAATGTGCCTGCTTGCGCTTCTTGCAATCGTTGCCGCTGGCCGTTGATGAAGGCGTCCATCTGCGGCATGCGGCGCGCGTCGGCCACTACTTCGCCTTCGGTGCCGCGCAGCAGCAGGGCGTTGGTATGCGTCAGCTCAAAAGTTTGTGCCATCGACACCGCGTATTCAGGGTGCGTGTAGCTGCTGACAATCAGTGCTTTGCCTATGCACGGGTTCATGAGCTTCACCAGGCTGTGCGCCGGGTTACGCAGGCCAACAACGCGGCGCACGTCGAGCAGGCGCTTCAGGGCAGGGCACAGCACTTCCGTGGGAAGATATGCCACCTCGCTTGGCGCTATACATTCAATAGCTGCTCGCGCCCGTATATTCACGGCTTCAAGCACTTCTGATATAAAAATACGGCTGTTTTCAGTCGGCGTACCGTGAATTAACACCGCCAAACCCTCGCGCGCCAGCAGCATGGCCAGCAGCGGTGTGAGCAGCGGCAGCTTGCGTGCGCCGTTGTAGCTGGGCAGCACCACCACGGGTTGGCCGCTGCCGGGCACCAGGTTCATGCGGCTGCGCACCGCATCTAAAAAACCAGCCATTTCGTCAGGCGTTTCGCCTTTGATGCGCATGGCCAGACAAAACGCGCCGACTTCCAGATCAGTGACCGTGCCGTCCAGCACCTGGCCCAGCAGGTCAGTAGCTTGCTCGCGCGACAGCGGCCGTGCGCCGTCTTTGCCGCGACCTATTTCTTTGATGTAGTGACTGATTCCCATGGCGTGATTGTCGGCGATGGCAGATAACCCACCGTCACAAGCTCAGGCAATCTGCTTGATGGGAATGACCGAACGCGGCGCTGTACCTTTGGCTGAGCGCACCATGCGTTTGAGCTCAGGCACGCAACTGCCGCAATTGGTGCCGCATTTCAAGGCCGATTGCAGCGATGCAAAACGTTCGACTTCGCTGCCTTGTGCCGTAGTCAAATAACCCTCAATCGCCGCGTCCGTCACGTTCAGGCAGGTGCACACCAGCTTGCCGCGTGCCTCAACCGCAACCGGCGCTTTGGCACCCGGCGACAACAGCAGGCGGCCGTAGGTTTGCGCGGGTAGCTCGCCCTCCAGTACGGTTTTGATCCACGCCTCGGCACTGGTGTCACCTGCCAGTAAAAAACCTGTCAACTCGGCGTGGTCCGCTATCCGCGTCAGCTTGGCCGTACGCCGTTGACCGCGCTTTTTGTCGGCATAGTGCAGCGTCTCGCTGCTGACCAAACCGAGTATTTTCTCGATCTGCATCAGCAATTCATCAGGCGGTGTGATGTGTGCTGCTGCTCTGAACAGCACGCCTTCGCGCGCAGCGCCCTGGTCGGCCAAGGGTGTGTTGTTGGAAAAAGGCACGCAACTGGTGAAGGGAAAGGCCCTCATCAACGGCTTGAGCGCGTTGCGCGCAGCCAGTGACTCACCCACTGGTAACCAGGCCATGGCCAGCAATGTCCAAGGCAACTCGGCTTTCAAAATTTTGACAGCAGCGTGCTTTAGTTCGGGCTGTTTGGATGTCGGGCAGTAGGCCGATGTAGTGATGGCGTTCACGCCCGCCAGCGGCTCGCCGATGCTCGACAGCCCGCTCAGGAATTCGCTGCCCCAATGCATGGCGATAAAGGCTTGGCTTGGAGCCAGCTCTGGTGAGGATTGCAGAGCTACAACAATGCTTCCGCGCTTGGACGTGACATGGACCAGATCACCGTCTTTGAGCAGCCTGCGCGCCATGTCGTTGGCGTTCATTTGCACGGTCGGCTCGGCCACATGGCCAAACAGCCTGCCCAGCGTGCCGGTACGGCTCATGCCGTGCCACTGGTCACGGAGGCGGCCCGTGGTCAATGAAAACGGGTAACGTGATTCGCGTGGTTCAGCCACGGGTTTGTAAATCGTGTTGGCAAATTTTGCCTTGCCATCAGACGTAGGGAAGATGCCATCTTCATACAGGCGTGCCTTGCCGACAAACTCGCCCGTTTTAAGCGGCCATTGCTGCGGCGTGGCGTCCAGCATGGCGTAGCTCATGCCGGTGATGTCCAAGTCACGGCCACGGGTAGATTCGCGGTGCTCGTTCCAGATGGTTTCAACGCCCACGGCTTCATCGCTCAATGAGTACGGGAAGAGGGTGGCTTTGCCCGGCTGCAAAATATTTTCAAGCCGCTGCGCAAAGTCCACCGCAATCGACCAGTCATGCCGGGTTTGGCCGGGTGCTGCTACGGCGGACCTGACTCTGCTAATACGGCGCTCGCTGTTGGTCACTGTACCGATTTTTTCACCCCAGGTGGTGGCGGGCAGCAGCAGGTCGGCGTAGTCGCAGGTCGATGCGGTGGCAAACGCCTCTTGCACAATGACAAGCTCTGCTCGCTCCAGCGCACGGCGCACGGTGGACTGGTCCGGCATGGACTGGGCCGGGTTGGTGCAGGCTATCCACAGCGCTTTGATCTCACCATCAGCCGCTGCTTGAAACATTTCTACCGCTGTTTTGCCGGGCTTGCTGGGTACG
>JANYED010000027.1 GCA_025363315.1 Polaromonas sp. | reverse complement strand
TTTGCATCACTTCCGGCGGCCATCCACAGCCCCAACGCACCCACGCCGGTGGCCACGCCCAGCCAGTTGGCCCAGGCTGTCGCGCTGATGTTTGGGTGCTTTTGGAGCCACGCGGCATTCAGCAGCCCAAAGGCTGTCCAGCACACCATGGACGCCACGGCAAAGGCGACGCCGCGCCAAAAGTTGTGGCCTGGCGTGGCACCATGCGCTTCAGCGCGCGTGATCAGCAGCAGCGCGAGCAGCGTCAAAACCAGCCCCGGCAGCAGCGCCCCCCAGCGCAGGTCCGCCGGCTTGCCAAGCAGCATCATCCATACGGGTATGGTGCCAATGATCAGGCTTGGGACCACAGTTCCTGCATCACGGATGGCCAGCACCAGTAGCAGGTAATAACCAGAAAACCCCAAAACACTCATGCCGAAAGCCGATGCGGCCTGACCAGGCGTTGGCCGCGCAGTTTTGGGCACCACCACCATAAGCGCAAAAGACAGCGCGCCGTAAGACAAAAATCGCCCCGCTGTCAGATCAATTGCCGACAGCTCAGGCGCAACGCGCGGCGCTACAAACACCAGCCCCCACAAGGCACCGGCGGCCAGCCCGGCTACTATGCCCACCAGCCGGTAGCTCAACATAGCTGCCCACCGCCGGTTTCAAAAAAACAAGGGGGATTGAGTTTGGGGTCAGCGCGCGTCATGGTGCGCGCATGATGCCACGCCGCTTCTTCGCGTCATCAGGCAGGCTGCGCGCGGGTTGATTACTCCCGATAAGCCGGCGGAATACGGTCAGCCTTGGCGGGTAAAAATCGTTCGGTGTAAACGCTGGATGGTGTAACAGTGGTTTTGGCGCCAAAAGCCTCGACGACCGAATCAATCGAGCGCTGCAGCTTGGCTTGGTTGACGGACGAAAACCCGTTTTCTTTCACATTCGACGTCAGCAGCAGTTCCTTGATGTACAGCGCCATGCGCTAGGTTTCAGAATCCACGTTGATGAGTGGGTCACGGCCCTTGAGCGCGTCAATCGCCGATTTGGGGCTGGCAATCATGTCCTTCATGCCGCGGTTGAGGCCTTTGACAAAAGCGGTCACGGTTTTGGGATTCTTGTCGGCAAAGTCTTTCATCACGATCAATGTATTGCCATAACCGTCCAGGTTGTGCGCGTCATAACGAATCACCGTCAGCTCTGAGCTCTTGATGCCCAATGCATTGAGCGACGGCACCGTCGACGTGATGAAGCCGGTGATGGCGTCTACCTCGCCGCGCACCAACATTTGCTCCCGCAAATTGGCGTCCATCGACGTCCAAGTAATTTTGCCAGTGTCCAGGCTGTTGGCTTTGGCAAACACGGGGAACAGTTGCCGCCCGCCATCGAACGACGGAGCGCCTATGCGCTTGCCTTCGATGTCTTTGGGCTTGGTGATGCCGCTTTTTTTCAGCGCAACTGCAGCCAGCGGGAAAGCGTCTTCAGCCACATAGCCGGCCAAAATCTCGCGGCCCGGGTTTTCGAGGTTCCATTTGATAACGGTGCCCATGTCTGCAAATGCAAAGTCGTAGGCGCCTGAGACAATCCTTTGCACCGACGTCGCCGAGCCTGCACCACGGTCGACCGTAACGTCCATGCCTTCGGATTTCCAGTAACCCTTTTCGGCGGTCAGCGGGAACAGCGCCTGCGTGGCCTGAAACAGCCAGCCCATCGACAACTTCAAACCAGGCTTTTCAACTTGGGCCCACGAGGGGGTGGTAAAACCGGCCACCAGGGCGACGGCAGCCGCCAGGCGGATTGACCAAAACAGCAAACATGCCATGAACAGTCCTTTCAAATGAGTTGATGCGTTGCAAGCACGTTGCGTACCAGTTCAACTCATTGAAGACCACCGCCAAAGCCCGTCAACGCTCATCACAAAGTATCAGGCGCCAAACCCATCGTCGGCCGAAATCACCGCACCGTTGACAAAATGGCTCTGCGGACTGGCCAGCATCACCAAAAGCGCGTCCAGGTCTTCAGGCTTGCCGACGCGTTTGCGCGGCAGCATCTGCACCAGTTTTTTACCTTGCTCGGTTTCCCAGTGATGGTGATTGATTTCAGTGTCGATGTAGCCGGGGCAAATCGCATTGACGTTGATGCCGTACTTGCCCCACTCCAGCGCCATGGCCTTGGTCATTTGAATCACGGCCGCCTTGCTCATGCAGTACACGCCAATTTGCGGCAGC
>JANYED010000021.1 GCA_025363315.1 Polaromonas sp. | reverse complement strand
CTTTCGCTTTTATGGGTACTTTTATGGGTACATTTGTGGGTACCTCAAAGTGTTCCGCCATGCCCAAACTAGCTTTCGCCACTGACCGCCAGCTGCGCAACGCCAAGCCGCGTTCCAGCGATTACCGCATCGGCTGTGGTGGCCAGTTATATCTTCGGATCACGCCCACTGGTTTCAAGTATTGGCAGACCCGGTTCTACAAGGCCAATGGCAAAGAAAGCCTTCATCAGTTCGCCAGTTATCCCGCTACCAGTCTGCTTGAAGCCAGAGCCCAGTTGGGATTGCTTTTGCCAGAACTGCTGGCGGGTCGTCCAGCGCCTTCTGCTGTGATTGAGAAAGCACGACGGTCAGCCTTGAGCTTTGACGATTGCGCAGCCCGGTTCATTGAAGCCAAGCGCCACGAATGGAAGAACGCCAAACACGCCCAACAGTGGCAGAACACCTTGAGCCAGCACGCCAGTCCCGTGTTCGGCTCTCAACCCATCGCCACTTTGACCCGGGATGATGTCCTGCGCTGCTTGGAGCCCATCTGGCTCACACGCAACGAGACAGCCTCAAGGCTCAGAGGCCGGATTGAATCGGTGGTGGATTGGGCCAAAGCCAAGAACCTGTTTGTGGGTGACAACCCAGCGGCTTGGAAAGGTGGATTGCAGAATTTGCTGGCCGCGCCTTCCAAGACTCAGAAGGTGGTGAACCATCCCTCACTGCCTTATGCGCAGTTGCCTGAGTTTTTTAGGCGGATTCAAGCCATGCCGGGTGTCGGTGCGGTGGCGCTGCAGTTTTTGATTCTGACGGCGTGCAGAACCAGTGAGGTGCTGAATGCTAGCTGGGGTGAGCTGTCTCAATTGGATCAATCAGGTCAAGGCAAGCCAACCCAGGCTGTTTGGACCATTCCTGAAAGTCGCATGAAAGCAGGCAAGGAGCATCGGGTGCCGTTGTCTGGCGCTGCGGTTGCGGTGCTGGGCACATGTGAACGTGCCGGACCTTACATATTTAGTAACTCAATTTCAGGCGACAGGCCGATGAGCAATATGGCGCTTGCCATGCTGCTGCGGCGCGTCGTGACTGATCCCAAGGCTAAGCCCATCACGGTGCATGGGTTTCGGTCGACGTTCAGGAACTGGGCGGCTGAACAAACCAGCTCCGCGCGGGAGGTGTGTGAGCATGCGCTGGCGCACCAGCTGCCCGATAAGGTCGAGGCGGCTTATTTTCGATCTGATCTTTTAGACAAGCGGCGTGCTTTGATGGAGGACTGGGCGGGGTTTTGTTTGGGCAAACACGGCGCCCAGAGCTGATAGACTCATCAGGGTCATACGCAAAAATCGCGTCAACAGCCAACCCATACGCATCAGCTCTAATTCATAACTAAATGATGTAGCCCTACTTTTTTACTCCTAGTCCTGTTCAGACGCCATACGTGCGTCTGCAGTTTTATGGAGAAAAAAGATGTACGTAAAGTTTCAAAATGCTGCCGTTTTTGTTGAGCCTCAATTCACAAGGCCGACGCCGACCAACTCGCATCCACCAAGACAGTTGCCAATCCAGGCAACTGAGACGAAGCAGATTTGCCTGACATTGTGGTCAGACCGCCCCTTTGCACTAGCCTGCGGACGACTTGTCGGTGTCAGAAAGACTGGAAATCAGATTGAAGTGGCGCTGGTGGCGACCGGCACTCAATCTGTGGCCTGGATGCCGGCAGACAAGCTGCTCAGTCAGACCCAGATCAACCGCTGGCTGGCCAGCAGTTCTTTTCGTTAAAGAGGGGGGACAGTGCTGACTCTCTGACACGCCTTCGGACTGTCAATTGGTTTGGACTGTCACACTCCACCAGACGATGCCTGGTTTGGGGGTATCTGATCAGGCGCGCAGGTGCGCAAGGCTGGCTCGGGCTCAGGGTAAGGCTTCGCTGCATAAGCAGCGTTGAGCATTGCGGTCAACTGCTCCACCGGTACTGAGAGGTCACGTTTCCTAGGCATCTTCGGGAATGTCTTCGCGGCGTTTTGGCAATACACCCCCGCAATCAGAGCATTGGCACGTGTTTCACCATGCCCCAGATGCGCTGTTACCAATCGAAAGGCATCCAGGCGGTCAAGCCCAGCGTCTCTATATTCAATCAGCTTGTCTTCTGCATACCGATATCGAATGCTGTGCATGCTGTATTTGCCAACCAGGCCGCATTTTTTGGCCAGATAACGGGCTCTGGCGAGGCAGGACTTCAGCCCTTTTTTCTTGCCTTCGACTAAAAATTTGTGAGCATTAAAGTAAGTCAGCGTGTCAAGCAAAGTTTTAATGGATTGAACTGCGTACTTGGCAATAAAAGCCGTTTTTCTAAATCGCCCCGACTTTGCGCCATCGGTCACTGGAAGATCAGGAAATACGCTATCCCCTGGCGCCATGGCGCTTAGCTGGTTGATCCGCATCCCATCTTCCAGCTCCGTGATGTACTTTTTGATTTCCCGCCCGCTCATCAACGCTTCGAGGCTTCGATGCCCAAAGTACCTTTCGAGCCTGAGCACCAGCGCAAACCCAACCTCGCCGGCAAGCTCAGCTTTCGTAACTGCGTCTAAAAACATCTCGTCCGGGATTGGCTCTTTTGTGCCTTTTCTGGACCGAGTAGGTAGGCCAAGGTTTTTGGCAGTAATCCCTTTTTGATCAGGCTTGCCGTGCAAAGCGGTCATGCACGCCCGAATTTGCGCTACGGTGTTGTGCAAAGACGCGGTCGTCAGCGCCTTGCGGCCTGAGTCAGGTGGAGGCGATTTCAAAAAATTAATGAAAGCCTGGACCTGCTCAAACGTCACCGTTTTCATGTGCTGAATCGGTGAGCCTGTTGATTGACAGAATTCAATGAATTTCATGCAGGTGCGAACCGATGCCGCTCTAGTGCTCCTAGCACCGCCCATGTGTTGGACTGCGGCATAGACACTTTTTTGCGCAGGTGATTTATTACTCATAAGTGAAAACCTCAAGTTAAAAATATCAAACAAACTAAACAACCAACCAAAACAGAAATTCAGAAACGAACGGAAAACAAAAAAGTCAAAAATTCAAGACGAGCTCGCCCCTCCCTAACAAAAATTTGCGGCAAAGAAGCCGGGGCGGCATCTCGCTGTGGCTTAAAAAAAAGAACTAAAAAGTAAAAATAAAAACATTGACCAAGCGCTGAAAAAAGTTGAGGTTGTCACCCCTGAAAGGGGCTCACTTGCGTCATGTTTTCGGAGGTCAAATCTCACCGCGAAACGCGGTTCGACCTTGATGTGTGACTGCATGCTGGTTAAAGCATCTAGATATCTGTCATAAACTAAATTTATGACTCAGCATGGCGGCAAGCCGCCAATTCATTGGGTTTGCAGACAATGTGGCGAGCGTTTATGAGGTGCGTCACTCTTTGTTTGTCACGCAATCTCTGCTTTTGGCAGGGATCGCAGGAAAGAAATCCCAGTAAGGACTCGATACAGTTTTAAGAGGAGTTGAGATTGGTAGGAGATCGTCCAGCAATGCACGCAAATACGAATTGGTGGAGAGGTGACGCGACGCATTGGCTGCGTGCTGATTGAAAAGATTTGATGAAATCCAGAGGTTATTTGGCTTTAAAACGTCGCCGTTTAAAAAGTACAAATAGCTCATAAGTCTGATCAGAAGATCAGCTTTTTGAAGGACCGTGAGGGCCTTATTTACGTAGCGGCTCGCGCTGTTTTTTTCGATTCCAGTTGGAGCTGGACCGTAAAAATCTTATGGAACTGCGCCCTTCCAAAAAAGGGCGCAGAACCATACATTTTTGTATGTATGGATCCTGGCAAATCAATCGGAAATTTGTCAGGCTAGCGGCTTCTGCCGGCCCAACTTTGCAAGTCTAAGCCTAACGACGATTTCAGCGTGGATTTCGATGCCGCGGTCGTCCTGTGGCGGACCTCCGTACAGCGTTGAAGCGCAAGCCAGAACCTCGCAAAGTTGATAACGTCGTTTGCCTGAAGCACCAGCCAAGGGCACCAACTTGCCTGCTTTTTGCAAGGCAAACGTGTCAGTGCGGCTAATGCCTGTCAACGCCAAGATTTCTTGTCGCGTAATCGAGAAGTTCATTTGAACCTCCATTTGCTTTCGATTGGTGGTGTGTGCTGCGCGCGTGCACGTTGAGCTTAAAAGCGGGGTCGTTTAAGTTTGCAAAATTTGAAAACAAAAACGACTTTGATTTATGCGCGCAGGTTGACGCCTTGTCGGTGTCAACAGGACAAAAACTGAGGATTTTTAAACGCCCAAGGCGCGTCTCACCTGTCTCAGATATTTTTGGAGCTGTTCGCTTGAGCGGCCTTGTCCAAGCCAGCTCTCGCACACAACGGTTACATATTCTGCGGCTGAGTCACGCCATAACACATCGGAGAATGCTTGCACGTTTAAACGCTCAAGCACTGAACGGCGGTGTCGCCGCTGCATCAAAAGCAGTTTTAAATCTGAAGCGCAAACTTCAGTTTTTGTAGCACTTGGAAGTGCTGTTTTTTTGAGCATTACGCTCGTTAACTTTCGGCCTTTAGGCCTCAGTCAATTAGGTTTAAATTACGCTTAAGCGCAGCCTAAGTTTACTGCCTTTTGTTGTGTAGTGTTAAGCCAGTGCGTCAAGCCTAAGTAGAAATCTTAATTTGCTAGAGAGAGTTTCCGGATTCGAATCGTTGTTGGACTTTTTTGGATCGTCCTGAACGCATCTGCTTGCTCGACTTATGCGAAATGATTTGTTGCTTGACAACAACATTTAGACAGGCGCAACAGGCTGGTGATCTGGCTTTTAGCGGGCTCAGCCATCAGCTGGTTGTCCCGCGCGTCATTGGTGCGCTGTCGATCACGCCATAAATGACGGTGGGGCTGGTGGTGCGGACTTTAAGCAGGTTTGCATGTTGTGGTCGGCTCGCTCCGACCAAAGCACGCCGGGTGATGCTTTTCGTATGGCAGCTATTTAGGTCACTGGGTCACTCCCAGCCGGGCACGAGCCTGTCCTGAATTTTATGTGCGAGGAATAACATGACCGATAGGATCATTTATGCCCAGCAAAACGAAGTTAAAAAACGCTGCCATTGCGGCCCGAACGGCAGCACTGCCCACCATCGCCAAAAAACTCATTGACCAGTTTGTCAATGGCCCCATGAGCGCAGAAGCGGTGAATGCAGCCTCCATGGCATTCAAGAAGGCGCTGATTGAACGCGCTCTGGGCGCCGAGCTGAGCCACCACCTGGGCTATGCAACTGGGGCGGGCAAGCCCACTGAGTCCAAGAACCACCGTAACGGAGCCAGTGGCAAGACCGTTCGGACTGAGGAGGGTCCACTGCGCATCAAGGTGCCACGCGACCGTACCGGCAGCTTCGAGCCCTTGCTCATTCCCAAACATGAACGCCGCTTCACCGGCTTTGACGACAAGATCGTGGCCATGTACGCACGCGGCATGACCGTGCGCGCGATCCAAGGCTTTCTGGCCTAGCAGTACGGCACCGAGGTCTCGCCCGACCTGATCAGCTCGGTCACGGATGCGGTGATGAGCGAGGTCACTGCCTGGCAGGCACGCGCGCAGGAGCCGATGTACCCGGTAGTCTTTTTTGATGCACTGCGGGTGAAGATTCGTGACGATGCGGTGGTGCGCAACAAGGCCATCTACCTGGCGCTGGGCGTGCGCCCGGACGGCACGCGCGACATCCTAGGCCTGTGGATCGAAAATACTGAGGGGGCGAACTTCTGGATGAAGGCGTTCAACGACCTCAAGACGCGTGGCGTCAACGACATCCTGATCGCCGTAACCGATGGCCTCAAGGGCATGGCTGAGGCCCTGGGTGCTGTGTTTCCTGCCACCACGTTGCAGACCTGCATCGTGCACCTGATCCGCAACAGCCTGGATTACGCGTCTTGGAAGGACCGCAAGGCGTTGGCAGCGGCCATCAAACCGATCTACACCGCGCCCAGCGCTGAAGCTGCCTTGGCCGAGTTGGATGCGTTTGAAGAGGGGCCATGGGGCAAGAAGTTTCCGACCGTTGTGGCGGCATGGCGGCGGGCCTGGGACAAGGTGATTCCCTTCTTTGCCTTCCCGTCGCAGATCCGCCGGGTGATCTACACCACCAACGCCATCGAGAGCGTCAACGCCAGACTGCGCAAGATCATCAAGACCCGCGGGCACTTCCCAACCGACGATGCGGCTACCAAACTGATCTGGCTGGCGCTGCGCAACATCACCGCGGATTGGGACAGAGCAGGCAGGGATTGGAAGGAGGCTATGAATCAATTCGCGATTCTCTACGACGACCGATTTACCAAGCAACTCAATTAAAATGAAAACCGCTTGCCCAATACCGTGGGTGAGCAATCCCGCCTGACACACAAAAACTCAGACACTCCCCCCGGGCACAAATGTGTTTAGTGGTCAAGTAATTTCGGACAGTTTGATAGGTTTTTTTAATGTCGATTCACGCTCGAAAGCGTTGGGTAACAGGTTGCCCAGTTTTAAAGCTGCCTGATGCTGTTGTAAAAGCTAACAATTTAGTCAGCAATATCGTTGGTAGCTTCCGCGTGATTGGCATAGTCCTTTTGCCAAACCCGCTCCATTTTCAGATTCAAGAAGAAACGCTCCATTGCCGCGTTATCCCAGCAGTTGGTCCTGCGGCTCATGCTGCCCAGCAGGCCATGCTTTTTCAACAGCGCTTGATGCTCAGCGCTGGCGTATTGGGCGTATTCAACCGGTCGTCGCAACACCTTAATTTAGGAGGTGTTTATGGGACGACCCGCAGGGTGGATGAAGAAGTTGACGGGGCGAGGAGCGATGCGCTCGCCGGGTGCGCCGTCGCACCGGCGTGAGTTCGAGCAGCGGTTTTGGGAACAAATTGCGAAGGG
>JANYED010000009.1 GCA_025363315.1 Polaromonas sp. | reverse complement strand
TGGCCGCCGAAAAGCCCAGCATGACGGCACCCAGAACCCAGCGTACCGGCCAGGGCAACGCGCTGCGCACAGCCATGCGAGGCGAGCTGATCGTCAGGCGACGGCGAAACAGGCGAAATTTCAAAACAAATACGGGTTGGTAGACACGAGACCTTGGAAGGCCGATTGTGCACCGATTGAGTGCAACAAAATGAAAAAGCCGCCCGGCATGTACCGGGCGGCTTTTTTGGCAACGACAAAACTTGTCGCTTGCCGAATTGACGCAGGTTCGATTAACGCTTGCTGAACTGCTTGCGGCGACGAGCTGAGCGGAAACCGACCTTTTTACGTTCTACTTCACGGGCATCACGGGTCACAAACCCAGCCTGGCTCAGCGCTGGCTTCAGGGCTGCGTCGTAGTCAATCAGGGCACGGGTAATACCGTGGCGTACTGCGCCTGCCTGGCCAGACTCACCGCCGCCGTGCACGTTGACCATGATGTCAAAGGTCTCGACGTGGTTGGTCAAAAACAGGGGCTGGCGGCAAATCATGATGGAGGTCTCACGACCAAAAAACACGCGAATGTCTTTGTCGTTGATGATGATCTGACCGGTGCCTTTTTTGATAAACACACGGGCGACGCTGGATTTGCGACGGCCGGTGCCATTGTTCCATTCACCGATCATTTGGCGGCCTCTTTCTGAGCATTGATGGAGATGCCTGGAATGTCCAGAACCTTGGGCTGCTGGGCGGTATGTGGGTGCTCTGCACCGCCATACACCTTGAGCTTTTTGATCATGGCGTAGCCCAGTGGGCCTTTAGGCAGCATGCCCTTGACGGCTTTTTCAAGCGCGCGGCCAGGGTGCTTGGCTTGCATGTCGCGGAAATTGGTGGCAGTGATACCGCCTGGGTATCCGGAATGGCGGTAGTAAATCTTGTCAGTCGACTTGGCGCCGGTGACTTTGAGCTGGGCTGCGTTGATGATGACGATAAAGTCACCGGTGTCGACGTGAGGCGTGTAAATGGCCTTGTGTTTGCCGCGTAAACGGAGAGCAACTTCGCTGGCTACTCGTCCGAGGACCTTGTCGGTCGCGTCAATCACAAACCACTCGTGCACCACGTCAGCGGGTTTTGCGCTGAAGGTTGTCATGAGATTTCTCTTTAAAAAGAAGGTTTGTCGGGCTCTTTTCTACGGTCGGCGTTCCTCTGATGGGAACCTCTTAGGCAGGGATTTGCTGGCCAGTGACTCAGCCAACGTACTTCGACGCGGAACCACAAATGTGCTGCGAAGCCTCTGATTATATAAAGAATCAATGCAGCAAGGCAAGTTTGGCCACTATTCGGCGCCATAACACGTCAATTAAGAACGAAAATACGCCCATGTTCAGTTATCGCCACGCCTTTCATGCCGGCAACCATGCCGATGTCCTCAAACACACCATCCTGATTGCGCTGTGCAAATACCTGTGCGGCAAAGACGCCGCCCTGAGCGTCATCGACACCCACGCCGGTGCCGGGCTGTATCGGCTCGATGGCGATTACACAGAAACCAGCGGCGAGGCACAAGACGGTGTTTTCAAGCTGTTTTCAGTGTCAAATGTGGCTGTAGACCAATCAATTCGGGCGCGGTCAGCTCCTAAAAATATAGCGGCTAAACCACCAAACGCTGACGACTTTTGCCCCGCCTTGCAAGACTACGCCAACGTGCTGCGCGGCTTGAACCCCAAGTTTGCAGAGACTGGCGACGTAGCGCAATTGAAAATATACCCAGGTTCACCGTTCATAGCGCAGCAGTTTTTAGAAGGCCGCGACAAGCTCAAGCTGTTTGAGCTACACCCGACTGACTTCAAGTCGCTTTCAGGCAACATTGGGCAGCTGGGCGCGGGCAGACAGGTCAGCGTCGCGCGTGAGGACGGTTTTGAAGCCTTGAGAACTTTTTTACCGCCACCGTCACGCCGCGCCATGGTGTTTTGTGACCCGAGTTATGAGATGAAAAATGATTACGCCCGGGTCAGCGCCTGCATGCTTGACGCGGTCAAGCGCTTTGCCACCGGCACCTATGTGGTCTGGTACCCGGTGATTCCACGGCCCGAAGCGCATGACCTGCCGCGCAAGCTCAAAACCCTGGCGGTAAAAGCGTCTCGACCTTGGCTAAACGCGGTTTTGACCGTTAAGTCCAGCAAGTTAACGACCGACAACGAAGGCGAGGTCGTCCGGCCCGGCCTGCCCGCCAGCGGCATGTTCATCATCAACCCGCCGCATACGTTAAAAGCCCAATTGCAACTGGCGCTGCCTCAAATGGTGCAGCTTCTGGCGCAAGATCGCAATGCGGGATTCATGCTGGACAGCGGCGGGTAGCAGGCGCAAGCTCGCGCAGCAACCGGCACTGACCACCAGCGCCCTAGGTGTTTTCGCCGTTCGGGTTTCGTCACCTGGAGCTGCATTTTCTTTAAGTGCATGTGATGTTTGAGCCAGCACTGTAAAACACTGAAAACAGACCCGTTGCGTGATGTTTTCACGGTCGTACGTTGTCGTCCAAACGATACTTGTGGCGCTCGTGAATAGCAAAAATAAGACCTGTGTGCTGCGATATTTACTGAGTTTCCTGGTCGCCCTGAGTCAAAGTGTTTTTGCTGCCAATCTAATAAACGATCCTTTTTAAAGCGGCGCGGCCAGCGCATGGACCTACTTCCTGAACAGAACTTGGACCGTCAACAACCGTGCCCTGCAGGGCACGCCACCCACTGCCAGCAGCAGCGGGCCCTCCGACGCCGATAACGCCCTGGTGCGCGATCAGCCGTCAGCAGGCCTGTCTTGCAGCGCCTTGATTTGCTCTGCCACCGGCACGGCTGCCAGCCCCAGCCCACTTTCCAGCCCCCTTTCCAGCCCCCTTCCCAGCCCCCTTTGCGCAGCCACCCTGATATCCACCAGGCTGACGATGCCTGTTTTTCCACCTGCCAGCACGGTGACCTTTTCTCTGTCCTGCGGCGTGAAGGGCACTGGGCAATACGGCAAGTCAATGAACAACGGTCAAGCCAACAGCGTGTTTGAAGCGCACTGCTCTGCCGCATAAAGCGCGCTAAAAATTTCCGTCAAGGCTTGCGCGGCGCACGAGCTGGCCGAACAGCGCTGGCAGGCAGCAGCGCGGATTCGTTCGGCGTTGCAACTGGCGATGGCGTTAAAAGAGCCACCTGTTTGAAACCCAGCCCCAGCATGTCAAGCTGCATGGCAGCTGCACGACTCACGTCGATGATGCGGCCGCGCGCAAACGGGCCGCGGTCAGTGATGCGCACATCGACCTCGCGGCCATTGACCAGACTGTGCACCCGCACCCAGGTGCCAAACGGCAGGGTGCGGTGCGCGGCGGTGAAGGCATTCATGTCGTAGCGCTCGCCGCTGGCAGTGCGGCGGCCATGAAAGCCAGGGCCGTACCAAGATGCGGCACCGCGTTCGAACTCGAGCGCGGACTCGCCTGCCAGCACGGCAGGCGGCGATGCATTGCTGCTGGGCTGGGACGGCACCGGATCCGCCGGTATCGCAGCAATGCCGTGACTTTTTGGAGGGGGCTCAGTTTGCGGCGTTTGGGTCAATCTGGCAGCAACCAAAGAAGCTGCAGGCAGCTGCGGGGCGGTGGTGCAAGCGGCCAGCCCACCCAGCACACCTGCCGCAACTGCTAGCTTGAGACCAGGCACAGTCCCGTTGCCCGCCAGCGCCGCGTTAAACCAGTTGCAAGCGATTGCAGATTTCAATCGTCGGCCCTGCCTGGTTCATTGAATAAAAATGAATGCCCGGTACGCCGCCGTTGCGTAGCTGGTCACACAAATCAGTGGTGACGTCAAGGCCAAAACTCTTGATGGACGCCGTGTCGTCGCCGAAGCCCTGCAAACGCAGACGTATCCAGCGCGGGACTTCAGCACCGCACGCGTCTGAAAACCGCAGCAGTTGCGATGAATTGGTGATCGGCATGATGCCGGGAACCACCGGCACGTCAACACCCAGCTTATAGGCGTCGTCAACAAATCGAAAGTAGGCGTCACTGTTGAAAAAATACTGGGTAATCGCTGAATTGGCACCGGCCTTGACTTTGGTCACGTACGCTTTCAAATCATCGTCAGCTGACTTGGCTTGCGGATGTACCTCGGGGTAGGCGCCAACTTCAATGTGAAAAGCGTCGCCTGTCTCAGCGCGGATGAATGCCACCAAGTCGCTGGCGTAATGAAACTCACCACCTGCGCCGTAGCCACTGGGCAAGTCACCGCGTAACGCCACCAGGCGTTTCACGCCCATCATTTGCAGGGTGATGAGTTGCTGGCGCACAGTGGCTTTGGTTGCGCCCACGCATGAGAAGTGGCAGGCGGCATCAAAGCCTTCGGCGAGGATTTGCGCCACAGTAGCAAACGTACCCTCTTGCGTTGAGCCGCCTGCGCCAAAGGTGACGGAGCAGAACTCGGGCTTCAAGGCATATAGCGCTTGGCGGGTGGTCCGGAGTTTTTCAGCGCCTTCGGGTGTCTTGGGCGGGAAGAATTCAAAACTAATGGGAAGCTTGACGTTGTTCATTGCAAGGGTTCAATCAATCTTTTTGCTTGCGCCGTGCCGGGCCGTGCTGGCCAGCGTGGGCTTCTTCAGAATCTTCGTGCGCGGCGTGCAGGGCTCGGGTTTCGGCTCTCGGTGTGCGTTTGACAGCCTTGCGCGCGGGCGCAACGGACAACGGCTTGTCGTCGAATGCCGCATCGCTGCCCTTTTTGCCGTGGATAAAAAACTCGCGGTTGCCGTCGCCACCTTCAATGGCGGATGGCATCCAATCCAGAACTTCAACGCCCAACTCAGCAAAACAGTCACGCAACCGCTTTTCAACAAACTCAAAATGCACAGCATCACGCACGATGCCGCCCTTGCCAATCTGGCCGGGTTGCAGTTCAAACTGCGGTTTGACGAGCATGAGCAGATGGCCGTCGGCTTTTAGCAAGCGCACAACAGCGGGCAATACCAGCGTCAAGGAGATGAAAGACAAGTCACCGGTCAGAAAATCAAATACAGGGTCGATTTCTGCCTCGTTTTCAGCATCAAATTGGCCTGCAGCCGCCATTTCACGGGCGCAAGCAGCTATTAAATCAGTAGCAGTCAGTGACCGTGCATTGATACCTTCTAGGCACACCACGCGGTCATCCTCACGCATGCTGGCGTGCAGTTGGCCGTGGCCAACATCTACACCGACCACTTGCGCAGCGCCATGCTGGAGCAAGCAATCGGTAAAGCCGCCAGTGGACTGGCCGACGTCCAGGCAACGCAGCCCCGCTACATCAAGCCCAGTGGCTTTGAGTGCGCCTTCCAGCTTCAAGCCGCCGCGTGAGATGTATTTCGCCTCGGTGTTATCAAGGACTTCAACCTCGGCAGCATCAGGAATATCGTCACCGTTTTTGGCGACGCGCTTCCACGGGGCCTTCACGCCGAGATTTTCTTCTGCCTCATCAACCACCACGCGCCATTGCACACCCGAACCAATCAGGCGTTGGGCCTGAGAGCGGGTGGTAGCAAAGCCGTGTTCGACCAGAAAAAGATCAGCGCGCATTTGGGTTCAGTCAATCGGGGATTTCACAGCACAGACGCAAAGAACGCAGAAAGCTGTAGTGAAGGAAAAAAAATTTCTTCCTTTAGCTCGCTTACTCTGCGTTCTCAGGGCTTGGGCGGTGAATGACTGCGTATTTAAAAGCAGAACAATCAATAGCGGTATGCGTTAGCCTTGTACGGGCCAGCTTTGTTCACACCGATGTAGTCAGCCTGCTCCTGGCTCAGTTCGGTCAGCATGGCGCCAACTTTCTTGAGGTGCAAACGGGCAACTTTCTCATCCAGGTGCTTAGGCAATACATAAACTTCGCCAACCTTGTATTCATCTTGCTTGGTGAACAACTCAATCTGGGCAATCACTTGGTTTGCAAAGCTGGTTGACATGACAAAACTAGGGTGGCCCGTGCCGCAGCCCAGATTCACCAGGCGGCCTTTGGCCAGCATGATGATGCGCTTGCCGTCCGGGAAAATAACGTGGTCAACTTGCGGCTTGATCTCTTCCCAGGTGCATTTCTCGAGCGACACCACGTCAATTTCGTTGTCGAAGTGGCCGATGTTGCAAACAATCGCCTGGTCTTTCATCGCGGCCATGTGCGCGTAGGTAATGACGTTTTTGTTACCAGTAGCGGACACAAAAATGTCGCACTTGTCAGCGGCGTATTCCATCGTGACGATCTTGTAGCCTTCCATCGCGGCTTGCAGTGCGTTGATCGGGTCAATCTCAGTCACCCAGACCTGGGCGCTGAGTGCGCGCAGCGCTTGGGCTGAACCCTTGCCCACGTCGCCGTAGCCAGCCACCACAGCCACTTTGCCAGCAATCATCACGTCGGTGGCGCGCTTGACGGCGTCCACCAGTGATTCGCGGCAGCCGTACAGATTGTCGAACTTCGATTTCGTCACTGAATCGTTCACGTTGATGGCGCGCAGGGCGAGCGTGCCTTTGGCCGACATTTCGTTCAAACGCAGTACGCCAGTGGTGGTTTCTTCAGTCACGCCGATGATGTTTTTCAGGCGGCGGCTGTAGAAAGTTGGGTCAATGGCCAGCTTGGCTTTGATTGAGTTGAACAGGCAGATTTCTTCTTCGCTGCCAGGGTTGGCGATAACCGACAGGTCTTTTTCAGCCTTGGTGCCCAGGTGCATGAGCAACGTGGCATCGCCGCCGTCGTCCAAAATCATGTTCGGGCCTTCTTCGGGTGTGCCTTTGGCGCCCGAGAATTCAAAAATCTTGTGGGTGTAGTCCCAGTAGTCAGCCAGTGACTCGCCTTTAACAGCAAAAACCGGTGTACCGACAGCAGCCAGTGCAGCAGCGGCGTGGTCTTGGGTCGAAAAAATGTTGCATGATGCCCAACGCACTTCAGCACCCAGGGCTTGAAGCGTTTCAACCAGCACGCCGGTTTGAATGGTCATGTGGATGGAGCCGGTGATACGGGCACCTTTGAGTGGCTGGTCTTTGGCAAACTCGTGACGCATTGCCATCAGGCCCGGCATTTCGGTTTCGGCCACTTTGAATTCTTTTCGGCCCCAGGCAGCTAACGAAATATCAGCGATCACGTAATCAGAAAAAGGCGCGACGGCTGCAAGGGTAGGTTTAAGGACGGCGTTCATACGGTTCTCCAAAATCAAAAAATGAAGTTAAACATCGATTGGGCAAAATGGCCACGTTCGCAAAACTAGCTGACAGGGGAGTTTGAGAACTCACCCGGCGAGACAGCTGTGCGGGTGAGCGTGGTTGCAAGAACAAATCTTGAGCCTAATCCACATGCCGTGGGTTGCAACGCTCCTCAAGAACATTACATTGTACAGACATGCGACACTTTCGCTATGGTCCCTCTGAATTGTTGGCCTCTTGAGGCCAGGCGTCGCATCAAAGGCGTTTTTACCGACATTGACGACACGCTGACCACCAATGGCGCCATCACGCCTGATGCGCTGGCTGCATTGCACCAGCTGAAAGCCAGCGGGCTGCAAATCATTGCCATCACCGGCCGTCCGGTCGGCTGGAGCGAGCCGTTTGCGGGCCGTTGGCCAATACACGCGATCGTGGCAGAAAACGGTGCCGTTTTGCTTCAACAAAATCATATAAATAGCCTGCAGCCCAAAAAATACGAGCGCGAGCAGCTATTAAAATCATATCAACAAAGTAACGCTGTCAGAGCCACAAACTACGCCCGCATGCAGCGCATTGGCCGGCGCATCGTGCACGAGGTGCCGAGTGCACAGCTGGCGCGGGACAGCGCTGGGCGCGAAACCGACATGGCGATTGACCACAGCGAATTCACACAGCTGGCGCCCGAGAAAATCGCGCAAGTCGTCGCCATCATGCAATCCGAAGGCATGACCGCAACGGTCAGTTCCATCCATATCAACGGCTGGTTTGGAGAGCACAACAAGCTGGTGGGTGCGCGCTGGGCGGTACGTCAATTGTTTGGCCGTGACCTGAATGCTGAATTGGATCAGTGGGCTTTTGTAGGCGATTCCACCAACGACCAGCTGATGTTTGAAGCCTTTCCGCAGTCGATTGGCGTAACCAATGTGCGGCGCTTTCAGGCGCAGCTTGCGTCAGTTGGCGGATTGCCCCGCTACATCGCCGAGGGTGAGCGCGGCGCGGGGTTTGCAGAGGTGGCTCAAGCCGTTTTGGCAGCCAAAACCAATTAGGAAGCCCTAAAACGCTTTAAGCAGCCCCAGCTTTTCAACCAGCGCTCGCTCGCGCTTGAATGTCTCTTGCGCAAACTTCAGATAGCCGGCCGAGCTCATGTACATCGGGGTCATGTCGTATTTGGCCAGGGCAGTTTTGTAGCTGTCCATTTCCATCGCCTGCTTGAAACCGTCATGCAGGCGCTTGACGACCGCTGGCGGCGTGCCGCGCGGGGCGGCGATACCAAACGGTGAGTTTTGCACCATGTCAAGGCCGAGTTCTTTCAAAGTCGGTGCA
>JANYED010000386.1 GCA_025363315.1 Polaromonas sp. | reverse complement strand
AACACCGTAACCAATGCAATGCAAACCACGAGGCAGAAGAAAAACGGAATCGCCGACAGCGCAATCGTATTGCTGTCTTTACCCGTCATGTTTTGCAGCACGAAGAGGTTAAAGCCCACTGGAGGCGTGACCTCTGCAATCTCAACCAGCAAGATCACAAAAATACCAAACCAGATCAAATCGAATCCGGCCTTTTGCACCATTGGCATCACCACCGCAGCGGTCAGCACAATCATGCTGATTCCGTCCAGCGCGGTACCCAACACGAGGTACACCAAGACCAGGCAGGAAATCAAGGCGTAGGGAGAAAGGTTGAGCGAATTGACCCATTCGGCCAGCTCACGCGGCACACCGGTAAAGGCCATGGTTTTGGTTAAAAACGCAGCGCCCGCCAGGATGAACATGATCATGCAACTGGTGCGGGTAGCACCCATCAAAGCCTCGTTGAAGTTGGCCCAGGTCAATGAACGGCTCCACATCGCCAGGGCTAGCGAGCCGACCACACCATAAGCAGCGCATTCAGTCGCGGTAGCCCAGCCTGCAATCAACGACCAGCAAATGAACACAATCAGCAGCGCACACGGAATCAGGTTTTTTGACAACCGCATTTTTTCTTTGAATGTCGTAGCTGGCTCGGGCGGCGGCATTTTGTCTTTGTTGCGAATCGACCACCAGGCGATGTAACCCGAGAACAAACCCATTAGCAAAAAGCCGGGTAAGAAGCCTGCCAAAAAGATGCGAATAATCGACGCATCAGCCGCGACGGCGTACACCACCATGGTGATGGACGGTGGGATCAAAATCCCCAGCGTACCGGCTGTAGCCAGCGAGCCAATAGCGATTTTTTCGTCGTAGCCGCGCTTGACCAGTTCTGGCAAAGACACCTTGGCAATCGTGGCGCAGGTGGCCGCAGACGAGCCCGACACCGAACCGAAAATACCGCAACCCAAAATGGTGGTGTGAAACAGCCGCCCGGGCACACGATTCAGCCACGGTGCCAGGCCGGTAAACATTTCTTCGCTGAGCTTGGTGCGAAACAAAATCTCGCCCATCCAGATGAACAGCGGCAGCGCGGCCAGCTCCCAGCTTGCGTTGCTTTCCCAAAACGCTGAAAACAAATTCAAACCCGGTTGTGTGGATGTGAAGAATGCTTGCCCGACCCATCCGCAAATCGCAAGCGTCATGGCGATCCACACACCGCCTGATAGCAGCACCATCATCAAGACGAGCAAGATGCCGCCTATGGTCAAAATATCCATGTTGTTCTTTCGTTATTTTTGGATTTAAATATCAGATGAAAAGTCGCCTTTGGCATGCCGCTCAGCAGTCAGCCGTACAAAGGTAGGCACACCGCCTCTCGCCACAATCACAAACTCATCCAACACGGCCACCAGCAGCAGCACCGAGCCAAATGCAAAACTCATTTGCGGTATCCAAATCGGCAACGGCAACAAGCCCTGCGCTAGTTCTTTGAACTCATAGCTCTGGTAGGTAAAGCGACACGCCCACCAGGCGAGGTAGGCCACCGCAATCAAGGCAACGGCCAGGCTGACCAACTCCATGACACGCCGTGTTTTGGCGCTGACTTTTTCAAGCACCAAAGTCACCCGTACAAAGTCGCCATGCTTGAAGGCATGCGCCATAGTTAAGAAAGCGGCTGCCGCGCATAACCAGGACACGATGTCGTTCGTTGCCCCGGTGTTCATACCAAATTCACGGCCCAGCGACTGGAACACCATGAGTACGCAGATCAGCGCAACGCACACAGCTCCCATCACGGCTGAAGCCAAATACACAGAGTCCAGTCCCGCTCGTAACGCAGAAGGATTGCTCGCAATGGTGGGAGTTTGTGTCATTTTTCACCTTACTTTTTGTTGTACGCGTCGATGATGGCTTTTCCATCCGCACCAGCAGACTTCAGCCAGTCAGCCGTCATGGTGTCGCCAATTGGTTTGAGCTCTTTTTTCAAGGCCTCGCCGACCACTGTATCAATTTTCATGCCCTTGGCAGCCAGTTCTTTCAAATTGTCAGCATTGTTTTTCTCGCTGTTTTGCCAGCCACGTGCTTCAGCCGTTGCAGCTTGCTGCAACACGGCGTCCTGGCCCGCTTTGTCGAGTGCATCGAATGCTTTTTGATTGACAACCACCGCGTTGCGTGGCAACCAGGCATTCACATCGTAGAAAAACTTGACGCTTTCGTACAGCTTGCTGTCAATCCCGCTGGAGGTAGAAGTCAAAAAGTTATCGGCGCCGCCAGTGGCCAAAGCCGCTGGCAGCTCGGCTAGTTGAATCGTCACGGGCTGCGCGCCGACCGCGGTAGCAATGAAAGACGTAGCCGGGTTGTACGCACGCATTTTGGTGCTCTTCAGGTCAGCCAGCTTGGTCAACGCCTTTTTTGAGTACAGGCTTTGCGGTGGCCATGGCACGGTGTACAGCAGCTTGATGCCTTGGGCGGCCAGGGTTTTGGTCAGCAATTCGCGTGACGCGGTGTCAAGCCGTTTTGAGTCCGCATAGCTGGTAGCAAGAAAGGGAATCGAGTCCACGCCATAGACCGGCGCTTCATTTGAGAAAAGCGACAAAATAAATTCGCCCGCCTGGGTTTGGCCTGACTGAACGGCGCGTTTGATCTCATTGGCTTTGAAGAGCGATGCGTTCGGGTGCACGGTAATTTTGAGTTTCCCCGCAGTGGCTTTGTCGACGTCAAAGGCGAACTGGCTGAGGTTTTGCACCTGAAAGGTATTGGCGCCGTAGCCCGACGGCAGGTCCCATTTGGTTTGTGCGAACGCGGTGCCAAATGCGGTGAGCGCAGCAAGTGAAACAAGCAGTTTTTTCATCGGTTGGTCCTCAAGTGAAAAGGCTAGATAGCCAGGTGGTGGTTAAGTAGGTCAGTGATCAGCATCGCCCCGGGTGCGTGGGTGATGCAGAACTCGGGGCGTGCCTGGGTGATGGCTGCTTGCGGGGTCACGCCGCAGGCCCAAAACACGGGGATTTCGTCAGGCAAAACATCAACGGCATCGCCATAGTCGGGTGCGGCCAGGTCAGCAATGCCAATCAGTTCCGGGTTGCCGATGTGCACCGGCGCGCCGTGTACGTTCGGGAAGCGCGACGTGATTTGAATCGCACGAATCGCATCCGTTGCCTTAAGTGGCCGCATTGACACCACCATGGGGCCGTTGAACACGCCAGCAGGCGCAGTGGCGATGTTGCTGCGGTACATGGCGACGTTGCGGTTTTGCGCAATATGGCGCAGCGGTATGCCAGATTCCAGCAGGGCTTCTTCAAATGAAAACGAGCAGCCGATCACAAACGTGATCAGGTCACTGCGCCACAAGTTGTTGATGTCCGTCGGCTGGTCAGTCAGCACACCATCGCGCCACAGACGATAGCGCGGCACATCGGTGCGAATGTCAATGTCTGCGCCCAAGCTTGGCAACAGTGCTTCGCCTGGCTCGCTTACCGCCAGCAGTGGGCAGGGCTTGGGGTTGCGTTGGCAGTAACGCAAAAAATCATTCGCCAACAGCTCAGGCAAGATGACCACATTGCCCTGCACATGGCCTTCAGCCAGGCCGCTGGTGTGGCCCGTCCACTCACCACTGCGAATGGCGGCTCTGGCCTTGACTGCCTTGTCGGTGGGAGATGCTGCACTCACTAAAAATTCTCCTAATCCGTATGTTTTTTTGCGTCATTTGCATAACGATGTGCGGATTGTGGGAGTGCAGCAAACCTTCTGCAAATTCAAAATTTTTTGCGTGTACCATCGATTTTTTCGATGTAACTTAAAAATCAGGGTTTACCTTTAGCGGTCTTTTTTAGGTAACTTTTGATACCGCCTGTGAAAGTCAGTGCCGACCGCACCACCACCTCCACACTGTCTGAAGTAGGGTCAATCCGGTAGCTGGCATGGATCGGCAACGACTGCACACTCGCATCCACTGCAAATGGTTTCAGCTTGGCAAAACCTCCCAGTCGTGCCACAGCAGCAAGCGGCAGCAGCGCTACGCCAAAGCCACCTTGCACAAGTTGCACCATGGCCGAGATGGATGAAATCGCGTGCACCTTTTTGGGTTCCAGCCGGTGCTTTTTGAACAAATCCAGCAGCGTCACATGCGGCTGCGAGCCTTTTTGAAAGGTTAAAAGCTCCATATCGGCCAGCTCGGCCAGCTTGTAGTTTGTTTTTTTGTGCAGCAACGGGTTGCCTACAAACGCCATGTCCATCGGCGGCAGGGCGTGGTTGCGCACGCCCGTGCTGGCGGCGGGTAGCGCTGCAAACACCACATCCAAAGTGCCGCGCTGCACAAGGTCCATCAAAATCGGCGTGGTCTCTACCGTCAATTCCAACTCTAGCCCGGGATGGTCTGCGCGCAGCTTTTCCAGCCACGGTATCAGCCATGCATGCAGCACCGATTCAATCGCGCCGATGCGCATCGAAACTGCTATATGCTGGTCTGAACCCATCTCTGCCTTGACCTCCCGTTGTAGCGCCAGCAGCTTGTCGGCGTAAACCAGAAAACGCGCGCCTGCGGCCGTCAGTTTGAATTGCTTGTCACCCCGATCCAACAGCAACACGCCCAGCTCTTCTTCCAGGGTCGAGATACGGCTTGACATGGCTGACTGCGTCAGAAACAGCTTTTCAGCCGCACGCGAGATGCTTTTGAGAGACGCAACCCAATAAAAGGCTTCAACAAAACGGAGATTCATGGTAACTCAGGGTTTGGGGGTATGTCCGGTTGTTTTGGCTTGTTTATTGCGTCTAACATAACACCACATTTTCTGTTTTTCTATTTTTCGGAGCGCCCATGAAATTCAAACCATCCCTAATGACCGCCACCTTTGTTTGCGCAGTCGCGTCAGGAGCATCAGCGTTTGCCCAAACCAAATGGGACCTGCCCGCGGCCTACCCAGCCACCAACTTTCACACTGAAAACTTGATGCAGTTTGCGGCTGATGTCGACAAAGCCACTGCCGGCAAACTGAAAATCACTGTGCATGCCAACGCATCGCTTTTCAAAGCCAACGAAATAAAGCGCGCCGTGCAAGGCGGCCAGGCGCAAATCGGTGAAATCCTGCTGGTGAACTTTGAAAACGAAAGCCCGATTTACGGCGCTGACGGCATTCCGTTTTTGGCCTCTTCTTATGCAGATTCGAAAAAACTGTACACAGCACAGAAGCCGGCGCTCGACAAATTGCTGGGCACACAGGGCATGAAGCTGATGTACACCGTAGCCTGGCCACCGCAAGGTATTTACAGCAAGAAGCCGTTGGCATCAGTGGCTGATTTGCGCGGCATCAAATGGCGTGCATACAGCCCCGCTACTGCAAAAATCGCTGAACTGATTGGCGCGCAGCCGGTCACCATACAGGCCGCCGAATTAAGCCAGGCGCTGGCAACCGGCGTGGTTGAAAGCTACATGAGCTCGGGCTCCACCGGGTACGATTCCAAGACCTACGAAAGCATCAAATACTGGTACGACACGCAGGCCTGGTTGCCCAAAAACGCCATCATCGTGAACAAAAAAGCCTTTGACGCGCTTGATGCTCCTACGCAAGCTGCGTTGACCAAAGCTGCTCTAGAGGCTGAAGTGCGCGGCTGGAAGCTGAGCGAAGACAAAAACGATTTCTACAAGAAGGCCCTGACTGAAAAAGGCATGAACATTCTTGTACCACCCGCCAAACTGGTCACCGACATGAAGCAGGTGGGCAGCATCATGCTGGCAGATTGGCAGAAAAAGGCCGGGCCCGAGGGCGAAGCGATTGTCAGCAGCTTTAAAGCGGCTCAAATCAAGAATTAAGGCCAGCCCCTGGCGGTTGGCTCCGCCAGGGTCGAACCAGCCGCTCATCATCGACCAGCGTCCAGGTTTTCAGGCCTGTAGCCGCCTCAATCGCCGCCCGATACGGGGGCATATTGGTGCATTCCAGCACCACGCACTGAAGGCTTGGCTCACGCTGCTTTAGCGCGACGGCAGCGGCCACAACATCGGCAGCAGCTTTTTCAATGCTCATGTCGGCGCGATTGCCCAAAATCGCTACGACAAATTCAGTGTTTGCTGCCACGCCCTGCACCACCACGTCGGCCAGGCGCTCACGCGGCACACCCGCAGCTTTTAAATGCTCTGCACCCAGCTTGCTGGAGCTGATCGTCAGCACCCCCACCTTGCGGTGCTGCGCAAGCAGGCCAGGCAGCTGCAACAGGCTTGATGTCACCACGGGAATGCTGACCTGCGCCTGCATTTCCTTTTGCAACAACACCAAAAAACCGCAGCTGGTAGTAATGGCCTTGGCACCGTCTTGCGCCAGACGCCGCACCAGTTGCAGCATGGGGACGACAACGCGACCTTTGCGCAGCCCAGCGCCTGACTGCACGATTTTTTCAGGCCACGCACCCGTGATGACGCAGCGACGGGTCGGCACGCCGAAGGCTGCCGGATGGCCGATGTCGCCTTCGGGGCGAGGAAACCGAGTGTCCAGCATCACCACGCCCAAAAACCCGTCGGGAAAGATCGTCCTGATCGATTCAGCAGAATCTGCGGAATGACGAGCATCTGCGGGTAAAGTCATGCCTCAATTGTCCTGCAAAACCCACACTCCAAAGACACCCCCATGCTGTCCGTCATCGCTATCTGTATTGGAGCCTCCCTTGGTGCGCTGGCACGTTGGGGCCTTGGCTTGTGGCTCACGCCGGGAGGTGTGATCCCCTGGGGCACGCTGGCCGCTAACCTGATAGGCGGGTATTTGATAGGTGTGTGCATTGCCGCTTTTCAGGGCATGCCCCAGCTCGACCCGGTATGGCGGCTGCTCTTGATCACTGGTTTTTTGGGCGGGCTGACCACCTTCTCAAGCTTTTCAGCCGAGGTGGTGGGGTTTTTAATGACTGAGCGCTATGCCATTGCATTGGGTACGGCCACAGCGCATGTCGCGGGATCATTGCTGATGACTGTTCTGGGCATCAAGAGCGCTACGCTTTTTATAGCTGCTCGCGCCCATATCTAAACGGTTTCAGGCATTTTCGGCACCTAAAATGAGCAAAAAAATTGTTGTCGGTCGGTTTGATCTGTCAACCCCGCCAGACGTGCGGGCCTGGTTGCTGTCGCAAACCGCGGCGGGTTGCAGTCGCGCCAGCCTGTTTGACTCACTTTGCGCCGCTGGCTGGAAACCGTTCCAAGCGGCCCGAATGATGAGGCTGACCAACGGCGAAAAGCAGGTTTTCAATGTTGCGGAGGAGCCGCTGCAGAACAATGCGGGACGCAGCGTGCCGCTGCCCAAACTGATCTTGCGCGACGTGCAGGTTGACGGCGGCGACAAATCGGTACGCGTGCTTCAGCAGCACTGCATGCCTGCATTGATTGAGTTTGAAGGCCTGCTCAGCGATGCGGAATGCGAGACGCTGGTAGCCGTCGCCCGGCCCAGGTTGTCCCGGTCATTGACGGTGGATGTGCAAACCGGCGGCCATGAAATTCATCCGGACCGCAGCAGCCAGGGCATGTTTTTTGAGCGCGCTGAAACCCCCTTGATAGCCGCGATCGAGGCACGAATTGCAAGCATGCTGCAATGGCCCGCAGAGAACGGCGAAAACCTGCAAATCCTGCGTTACCCACCAGGCGCCCAGTACCTGCCGCATTACGATTATTTTGACCCGGCGCAGCCTGGCACGGCGTCGCTGCTCAAACGTGGCGGTCAGCGCGTGGCCACGCTCATCATGTACCTGCACGAGCCCGGCGGCGGCGGTGCTACGGTTTTCCCAGACATTGGCTTGTCGGTCGCGCCCAAGCGCGGGAACGCGGTGTTTTTCAGCTACCCCGCTCCTGACCCCTCCAGCCTGAGCCTGCACGGCGGTGAGCCAGTAACCGTCGGGGAAAAGTGGATCGCCACCAAATGGCTTCGGCAATCGGTGTTTGAGTGAAGTCTTGAAGTTATTACCGCCTACACCCGGCGCACCACAGCGCACACCACTTCACTGACGTCGTTCCCAGGCACCGCAAGTTCGTTTTTAGCCTGCGCCACCGCCATGTCACGCGGCAGCAACACACCATTTTTAACGGCCAGCACTTCGGCCATCACACTCACCGCAATTTCAGGCGGGGTTTTGCTGCCGATATAAATACCGATCGGGCCGCGCAGCCTGGCCAGTGCTTCCTGGCTGACACTGAAGTGCTCTGCCATGCGCTGGTGGCGCGCTTCGTTGTTGCGACGCGATCCAATTGCGCCAACGTAAAAGGCATCGGTTGTCAAAGCCTCCAGTAACGCCAGGTCGTCAAGCTTCGGGTCATGCGTCAGGGCAATCACACAGCTGCGGCGGTCAGGTTTGAAAGCGTTCACCACGTCATCGGGCATGTCGCTCGTCACCGCCACGCCGGGTACCGACCAGGCGCTGCGGTACTCTTCGCGCGGGTCGCATACCGTCACGGCAAAGCCACTGAACTTTGCCATTGTGGCTAGGTACTCAGTCAGCTGGCCCGCGCCGATCAGCAGCATGCGGTATTCAGGGCCAAAGGTGTTGGTCAGCTCTGTTCGGCTTAAGGCTAGCTCGGCAGGAGCGGCATGGCGGCTCAACGTCACCATTCCGTCTGCCAGCCGTACGCTGCGCTGCATCAGCTGGCCGCTTTCGAGCGACGCCACAAGCTGCGCCAGCGCCGCAGCGTCAGGATCGTATTCCATCAGCAATTCAAGCGTTCCTCCGCAGGGCAAGCCAAAGCGGTGCGCTTCATCGGCGGTGATGCCGTATTTGACAAAGGTGGGCGGGCCAGACGGCATGGTTTTGCTGATGCTTTGACCGGAATACGCCTGGGTGAAGCGGTCGATCAGATCGTCTTCGATACACCCGCCCGACACTGACCCGACCACCGCACCGGTCTCGCACAGCGCCATGATGGAGCCGACCGGCCGCGGCGAAGAGCCCCAGGTTCGTACCACGGTGGCGATCAAAGCGCGTTTACCGTCAGCCCGCCAGTCCCGCAGGCTGCGCAGCACCATCACGTCGAGGTTTTCCATAGCCCAGTCCTTTGGTTTTTGCCCTAGCTTGTCATTATGCTCAGTGCTTGTGCGCCGTTGCTGGTTGACCGGACATTGCTGCAGCGCCCGGCGCAACGGTGCTCACGGGCACACTCAGTTCGAGTTTGCTTTGAACGCCTTTGGCGTCTTTAAAAACCAGGGTCAGCGGCACTTTGCTGTCTTTGGCCAGCGGCTGCTT
>JANYED010000334.1 GCA_025363315.1 Polaromonas sp. | reverse complement strand
TGATTATCCCACCGTCAAAGCAGCCCTGCACAGGACAGGTCGAAGGTTAAAATTGCCGTCTTGCCCGCCAACAATCACCAGGCCACCCCCATCGTGACACTGCATCTGAATACCTTTGAGGGCGACAGCTCTGCCAACGCTCCTGTTTCTGCATTAAGCGACTTCCGCGCGCAGCAACTCTTACCCCTTCTGCAGGCGGTTGACAGCAAAATCGTTGGCATCAACGCCCGGTTTGTGCACCTGGCAGCGACTGAATCAGCCCCGAGTGACGCTGAAAAAGCTCAACTCGCAGCGCTTTTGAGTTATGGCGAACCCTTCAAAGCGCAGATGGGTAAAAAGCTGGAAGAAGCCATTTTTATCGTTTCTCCCCGCTTGGGCACGGTGTCGCCCTGGGCATCCAAAGCCACTGACATTGCACGTAATTGTGGGTTGGCGGTCAAACGCATCGAGCGCATCACTGAATACCGCGTGGCCATGAAGTCTGGCCTGTTTGGCAAAGCGGTGCTCACAGACGAGCAACGCAGCCAGGTTGCCGCACTGCTGCACGACCGCATGACGGAGAGTGTGATGGCGGACCGTGCGCGGGCCGCGGGTTTGTTCACCGAGTTGCAAGCCGAACCCATCAAAACGATTGATGTGCTGGCAGGTGGAAAAGCAGCACTTGAATCGGCCAACGCCGAGTTTGGCCTGGCGCTTGCCTTTGACGAAATTGACTACCTTGTCAACGCCTTCACACAGCTCAAACGCAACCCGACCGACGTTGAGTTGATGATGTTTGCCCAGGCCAACAGCGAGCACTGCCGCCACAAGATTTTCAACGCCGACTTCACGATTGACGGTGTGGCCCAAGGCATCAGTCTGTTCGGCATGATTCGCAATACCGAAAAGCTCAACCCCCAGCACACCGTGGTCGCCTATTCAGACAACGCATCGATCATGGAAGGCTCAAAAAGGCAGGTTTTTAGCGCAAAAAGCCCTTTTTTAGGTATCAAATCGGCCTCTAGCCGAATAAATACGGGCGCGAGCAGCTCCCAAATTTATAGCGCTCAATACGTCGCCGCTGACGACGTGCTGACCCACGTGCTGATGAAAGTCGAAACCCATAACCACCCCACAGCCATCTCGCCTTTCCCCGGCGCATCAACCGGCGCAGGTGGTGAGATTCGTGACGAAGGCGCAACGGGGCGCGGCTCCAAGCCCAAGGCGGGCTTGACGGGATTTACGGTTTCAAAACTGTTTGAGGGTGATTACGGCAAGCCAGACCACATCGCCAGCCCGCTGCAAATCATGCTAGAGGGCCCACTCGGCGGCGCAGCTTTCAACAACGAATTTGGCCGCCCCAACCTGAACGGCTACTTTCGGGAATTTGAGCAAACCGTCGGCGGCCAGCGCTGGGGTTACCACAAGCCGATCATGATTGCTGGCGGCCTTGGCACAATTGACGCCGGGTTGACGAAGAAGATTTTGTTCCCCGCTGGCACGCTGCTGATCCAGCTCGGCGGTCCCGGCATGCGCATTGGCATGGGCGGCAGTGCGGCCAGCTCAATGGCCACAGGTACCAATGTGGCCAACCTCGACTTTGACTCGGTGCAGCGCGGCAACCCCGAAATTGAGCGCCGCGCCCAAGAGGTGATCAACCAGTGTGCCCAGCTTGGCCAAGCCAATCCGATTCTGGCAATCCACGACGTAGGCGCGGGCGGTTTGTCGAATGCGTTCCCCGAGCTGACCAACGACGCCGGACGGGGTGCTAGGTTTGACTTGCGCGCCGTGCCGCTGGAAGAAAGCGGCTTGTCACCCAAAGAAATTTGGTCGAACGAAAGCCAAGAGCGCTACGTGATGGCGATTGCGCCTGAATCCATGCCGCAATTCACCGCGTTTTGTGAGCGTGAGCGTTGCCCGTTTGCGGTGATTGGCGTGGCGACGGAGGAGCGGGATTTGGTGTTGACGGATGCGGATGCAGCAAGTCCAGTAAACATGCCTATGAACGTGCTTTTGGGCAAACCGCCAAAAATGCATCGCGACGTTAAAACCGCCGCGCACAGCATCAAGCCCATCGATCTCACAGGCATTGACCTGCAAAAAAGCGCGATTGACGTACTCAGCCATCCCACCGTCGCCTCCAAACGTTTTCTCATCACCATCGGTGACCGCACAGTGGGCGGGCTCACGCACCGTGACCAAATGGTCGGCCCGTGGCAGGTGCCTGTGGCCGACTGCGCAGTGACGCTGGCTGACTACCAGGGCTTTGCAGGTGAGGCGATGGCCATGGGCGAGCGCACGCCGCTGGCAGTGACCAACGCAGCCGCATCTGGCCGCATGGCCGTGGCTGAAGCCATTACCAACCTGCTGGCAGCACCTGTTGACTTGCCACGCGTCAAGCTGTCAGCCAACTGGATGGCCGCTTGCGGTGAACCGGGCCAAGACGCAGCGCTGTTTGAAACCGTGAAAGCCGTGGGGATGGAGCTGTGCCCCGCGCTGGGTGTGTCGATTCCGGTGGGTAAAGATTCGCTGTCGATGCGCACCACATGGCAAGTGGGAGACAACGGCGATCAAGTGGCCAAAAAAGTCACGTCCCCCGTGTCACTCATCGTCACCGCGTTTGCATCGCTGGCCGATGTGCGCGGCACACTCACGCCACAACTCAACCGCGATGAAGCCGACACGACGCTGATTTTGATCGACCTGGGCAAGGGCCAAAAGCGCATGGGCGGCAGCATTCTGGCGCAAACATTGAATTGCGGAGACGGTGATGTGCCAGACCTGGACGAGCCACAAGACCTCGTCAATCTGGTCAACGCCATCAACACGCTGCGGGCCAAAAAGCAGCTCATGGCTTACCACGACCGTAGCGACGGAGGCCTGTTTGCATGTGTGTGCGAGATGGCGTTTGCAGGCAATGTCGGTGTGGCGCTGAACATCGACATACTGCTGGTTGAA
>JANYED010000264.1 GCA_025363315.1 Polaromonas sp. | reverse complement strand
GGCAAACTGGTGTGTGGCGGAAAGCAGCCTGACAACCCGGCACTGAAATACGGGTTTTTCTACGAGGCCACCGTGTTTGCCGACATGCAGCCACACATGCGGCTGGCGCGAGAAGAAGTGTTTGGCCCCATAATGTCTGTCTTCAAGTGGCGCGACGAGAACGCCTTGTGGCGCGACGTGAACGGTGTTGATTTTGGCCTGACCGGTTCGGTCTGGACGCAAAACATCAACACTGCCCACCGGGCTGCCAAGCGCATTCACACCGGCTATGTATGGATCAACAACGCCAGCCAGCATTTCATGGGCGCGCCGTTCGGTGGAGTCAAGCAGTCCGGTATTGGTCGAGAGGAATGCTTTGCTGAATTGCTGGAGTTTACGTACACCAAGAACGTGAATCTGAAGCTGGGCTAGGCCTTTTTAAATCAGGTAACCCAACAAAAAAGCTGCTGGCAACACAAGGTTGCCAGCAGCCGCATTTAATGCCCGCGTGTTACTTGACGGTGATCTGGATCGATGAACTCATGGGTGCGCCGTACGACTGGTGTGCACCGTTGGCAAATTGCGACGTCAGCTTGTACTGACCGGGCGGCAGGGTGATCATGGCCTCGGTTTGTCCTGCGCCAAAGTGGCGGTGGTTGTCGTCAAACGGTACCGACTCGCCAGCTACGACCGGCATGCGGTTGATCAGCAAATGGTTGTGACCACTGTCTTTGATGATCTCACCGGCTGGCGCGACAGCCATGCCCTGAACGCCAAAGCGCACCTTGAAGGTGGTACCAACAGCAGCGCCGTTTACCGGCTCCAGCAAAGACACGGACTGCATTGGGGCCGGGGTGGCACAGGCTGCAAGCAAGCCGAGTGTGAGGCAGGCAACAGACGCAGCTGCACTCAGACGGCAAGTAGAACGGGTGGGGGTGGAGGCGAAAAAAGGCATGGTGAAGTCCGGAAGGCAATCTTGGTTTGAACGGTTGAAATGAACCTGTCTGACGTAAAAGATAACCTACAGCTGCATGCGTGACAGCAGTAGAAACCCTTGATTTGCTGGCTTAAAACGTCGCTTGGATGGTCACCTGGACGGTCACTTGGAAGGAGGGCTTGCCGGCATGTTGGCGCCCAGCCGTTTGCCAACTGCCTGGTCCAGCGCGACGACTTTTGGCTCAATCGCGCCGCGCGTGTCCAGCAGCAGTTTTTCAAGCAACACCTTTTGCATGTCGCCGCTGAGCTGCTGGTACTTGTTGTACACCGGCGACTCTAAAAAGCTGGCCAGCTGAGTTAAGTCGGCTTCGCTGAACTTGTCTTCGAGCAACGCGCCGACCGTGGTTGGGGCCAGTTTCAGGGCACGTCCAGTGACCAAAGGCACCGCTTCGTCCAGGTATTTTTTGACATAGGCCTCAATGTCTTTGGCAGTGGCCTCACGCTTGTCAGCGGCCACGTTGTTTGTGAGGGCAATGCCAGCTTTTTCCATCACCGCCTGGGCTGGCCGTTCTGCCATCGCGCGGCTCAGGCTTTCTATGACCGGCTGCTGGGTTTTGAGAATGCGCGCAGCCAGCGCTTTTTTGGCTGGCGTCGAGGCTGCCGGTGCCACTACAGGAGCCGGGCTTGGTGTTGGCGCGGGTGGCGGGGTCGGTGTAGGCGCCTGGGCATGGGCTGTAGAAAATACAAGGCACAGGGCAGCGCAGGCGATTGCGGTCACTGTCCGACGGATGTTGGTGGTTTTGAGGTTTTGTTGCATGGCAGCATTTTAAACTTCATGCAGTGCCGTCGATTCAGGGCAGGGTATGCAGCGGTATGTCTTTGGCACGTGCCAATTGGTCAAGCTGCCGGCGGGTTTTGGTCAGCAGCCAGGCGGCAATGGCCTGCCTTGTCGCAGGGGCAAGCATGGCCTTTGTGGATGAGCCGCTGAGGGCAAGGCCTGCTGCCACGCAAAGACGCTCGGCAAAATGCGGCTCAAGCGCTGCAACAGCCACGCGGCCATTCTTACATTCGTACACCTGATAACCGGCATGCGCACCGCCCACGGATGCGCCGGGCTGGGTCAAACCCCAAGCGCGGGGCAGGGCCAGATAGCTGGCCGCGTCAGACAAAGCCACGTCAATTGACACGCCTTTACCGTTGGCTGCTGTATGCATCACCGCTTGAAGCACAGCTTGGCCCGCCATCAACGAGCCGCCCATGTCCGCGTACAGAGTGGCGGGCAACTCGAGCCCGGTGACCAGGCCCACGGCTGCGAGATAGGTCAGGTCGTGGCCTGCCGCCTGTGCCAGTTCCCCAGGGCTGCCGACGATGGCGATGCGGCTGAGCTGCGGATAGCATTTGTGCAGCGCCTGCCAGCCCAAACCCAGCCTGGTCAGTGCAGAAGGTCGAAAAGAGGTGAGCAACACGTCTGCTTTGGCCAGCTCTTTGTGCAGCGCGCTTTGACCTGCCTGCGTTTTAAGGTCTGCCGTAACGACGCGAACCCCAGTGTGCAAGGCCGCATAAGCGGGCGCGCAGTAGCTTTGCATCGGGTCGCCGCCAGGGGGCTCCAGCTTGATGCAGCAGGCGCCCATTTGCTGGCAGCGCATCAGTGCAGCCGGGCCTGGCAGGTTGAGCGCTAGGCTCAATATGCGGATGCCTTTCAAAGGGCTAACCAAAGAGCGAGCAAAAGGGCCAAGGGTCAGCTTTTTTGGGGTGTGCATTGCTATTTTTTCAGGAGCTGCTTACGCCCGTATCTATTGGGCTGCAGGCCTAAATAATGTTGACGTCGACTGTTTTAGCAGCTTTATGCCTAAAGCGGCAGGCCCACATAGTTTTCAGCCAGCGCGGTAGATGCAGCGGTTGAATGCACCAAATAATCAAGTTCAGCTTCCTGAATTTTTTGGGCAAAAGCATCCTGGTCAGGAAAGCGGTGCATCAGCGTCGTCAATGACCATGAAAAGCGCTCGGCTTTCCAGATACGGCGTAACGCGCGCTGTGAATAATCGTCGATGCCTGCGCTGGATTTTTCAAGATAGAAATCAACAAAAGCGTCTGATAAATACTTGACGTCAGAAGCGGCCAAATTCAAGCCCTTGGCACCGGTAGGCGGCACGATGTGCGCGGCATCGCCTGCTAAAAACAGGCTGCCAAAGCGCATCGGCTCGGCCACAAAGCTGCGCAGCGGCGCAATGCTTTTTTCAATCGACGGGCCGGTCACGATGCGCTCGGCCAGTTCCGGGTCCAGCCGGGCGCGCAGCTCGTCCCAAAAAATGTCGTCACTCCACTGCTCTATCTTGTCCGTCATCGGGCACTGCACGTAGTAGCGGCTGCGCGTCAAGCTGCGCATAGAGCACAAACTAAAGCCGCGCGCGTGGTTGCCATAAACGATGGCATGCGGAGATACCGGCGGCACATCAGCCAGCACGCCCAGCCAGCCGAAAGGGTAAACGCGTTCAAACTCTTTAATAGCAGCTTTGGGCACGCTGGCGCGGCACACACCATGAAAGCCATCACAACCTGCAATAAAGTCGCAAGTCAGTTCATGCTGCTGACCGTCTTTGAAGAAACGCACTTTGGGCTGCGCGCTGTCAAAGTCATGCAGGCTGACGTCACTTGCCTCGTACACGGTGGTCAAGCCAGAGGCCGCCCGCGCTTGCATCAGGTCGCGCGTCACTTCCGTCTGGCCGTAAGCCGTGACAACTTTGCCACCCGTCAGGCCTGTCACGTCAACGCTGTGGCGCTGGTTTTTATACACCAGTTCAATCGCATGGTGCGGTGTTCCTTCTGCCGACAGACGCTGGCCAGCGCCCACGCTGTGCAGCATGTTGACGGTGCCTTGCTCCAGAATGCCTGCGCGTATGCGGCCCAACACGTAATCGCCGCTCTGGCGCTCGATGATGATGTTGTCGATGCCTGACTTGTGCAGCAGCGCGCCGAGCAACAAACCGGCCGGACCGGCACCAATGATGGCAACTTGCGTTCGCATGAATTTTATTTTTTCCAGGACGTTTGAATAAAGTTATACCCATCAGTCTCAATAAATACTGGTCGGTAATAAAAGTGGAGTCTGTCTATGTTGGTGCAAAAAATCAATCGCCGTTGCTTTGGTCAGTTTCTAGCCGTATCGGCGATGTTAAGCGCTACAAAGCAGGCCACCGCGCAGGCGCCTGCCAAAGCCCCGGCCATGGCCAAATTGCCTGGCGAGTTGGGCGCATTTGGCCCGGCAGCTGCCTGGCAAATGCAGGGCACCGACGCGCTTCGGTTTTTTGGTTTTAAGGCGTATGACGCCAACTTGTGGACGACTGGCGCTGCAAAAACTAACCCCTTGGCAGACAAAAGCTTGTTTGCGCTGGAGATTGTGTACAACACCGGCATCAAGGGTGAAGAGATCGTGAATGTCTGTCTGATTGAAATGGCGCGGCTCAAAAAACCGAGCGACTTGCAGATCAAATCCTGGACGGCCGAGATGCAAAGAACCTTCCCAAATGTGGTGTCGGGAGACCGTTTGATAGGTGTGTACGTCCCCAAAGTTGGCACCCGGTTTTTCTTCAATTCGCGCTTGATCGCCGAGATCAACGACCCGGCATTTGGCGATGCGTTTTTCGCCATCTGGCTGGACGAGGGCACCAAGCGGCCTGAGCTGCGCAGGGCTTTGTTGGGCTTGGCGCCATCATCGCCTGCAACGACTGCGATGCCGAACAACTGATTCAAACGCCTAAATGCCGCTGCAGCAATTCAGGCCGCGCGTTCAATTCGCTAGACGTTCCCTCAAACACCACCGCGCCCTTGACCAGAATTACATTGCGGTCGGTGATTTGGGTGACGTGCTTGTGGTTTTTGTCGACGATCACGCTGCTGATACCGGTCTCGCGAATCAAGGCGCATATCCGCCAGATGTCGCGGGCAATCAGCGGAGCCAGGCCTTCGGTGGCCTCGTCCAGTATCAGCACATCGGGGTTGGTCATCAGCGCCCGTCCAATCGTCAGCATTTGCTGCTCGCCGCCGCTCAGTTGCTGGCCGCCATGGCTAAGGCGTTCTTTCAATCTTGGGAAGGTCTCCAGCACGCGGTCGTACGTCCAGTCGCGCTGGCCGCGCGTTCCGGCTCTGGCGGCCATTTTCAGGTTTTCAACAACGCTCAGGTTGCCAAAAATCCCCCGGCCTTCGGGTACATAAGCAACGCCCAGTTTCGCAACCTCGTACGGCGCACGCCCCATCATCGCTTTGCCTGCAATCTCAATCGACCCTTCACGCGGCTTGACCAGGCCCATGATGCTTTTGAGCAGCGTGCTTTTACCCATGCCGTTGCGGCCCATCAGGCCAATGGTTTCACCACGTGCAACGGTGAAATTAACGCCGCGCAAGATGTGACTGGCACCGTAATAGGTTTGCAGGTTTTGGACGTTGATGATGAGCTCGTGTGTCATTAATTCTCTTCGCCCAAATAGGCTGCTTGCACGCCAGCATCAGAACGAATTTCAAGCGGCGTGCCACTCGCAATCACCTGCCCATTGACCATTACCGTCAGTTTGTCGGCCAATGCGAAAACCGCGTCCACGTCATGCTCGACCAGCAAAATACCGTGGTCTTTTTTAATCGCTCTCAAAAGAGACACCATACGTTCAGCCTCTACGGCGCCCATGCCGGCCAGCGGTTCGTCGAGCAAGATCACATGCGGTTCGGTGGCCAGGGTCATGGCAATTTCTAGCTGGCGCTGCTCGCCGTGGCTGATGGTGCCTGCAACGCTTTTCACCCGCTTTTGCAGGCCACAAAGCTCGATAGCCCTTTCAGTACGGGCGCGAGCGGCTATGAAATTAGAAGCGTTGGTCAACCAGATCGGAAGAGC
>JANYED010000228.1 GCA_025363315.1 Polaromonas sp. | reverse complement strand
TGTGGGGGCATATCTGGGGGCATTGAAACAAAAAGTGGGGGCACACGAAAAAACGTGGTTTAGCTGGTGTGAAGCGAAGTAACTTTTGCCATAGCTAAGCACTATCGTTAACGGTCTTTTTGGTCGTGTCAACCAATGTGTAAAGTAATTGGAAAAGCCATGCACTAGCGGGTTCTCGCGCTCGTTTCGACCCGTGTCGCGCATGTGGCTGGGAGTACCTTGGTAGGGGGGTGTACCCCCTCCCCCGAAACTTGCGCACGTAGAAATCAGGTTCAGCGATCAGTTTCCGGCTTAAGAGCTCTAGAGATTTTTACCCCCAACCCCTGCCCGGCCAGCCGATGGCCTGCGGCGGTGAACATGCCACGTTCTCGGCTCCCCACTTTTTTTGCAGGGGACATAGGGGACACAGGGGACAAGCCCTATCCATGCGGGTTTGCGCAGTCCCCGGTACTTTGGGCGTGTAGGGGACACCGGGGACAACTCTGTCCATATGAGTGCGAGAAGGTGCAACCCTTGTTTTTCCTTGGGATTTGATGAAGGTCAGACACGTCTTTTTCAGCGCGACAAAGCTTCACACATACCGCCCCCACGCGGCCCGCCGTGCTACCGCAGATCAAACATCAATGCTAAAAATTGCCTCGGTGATGCAATAACAACGCTGATCACCGATACCCGGTAATTTCGTCTTTACGCTATAACGGCCTGGCTCCTTGACGATCAGGCAACCGCTGGCCTTTAGCAGCTCACAGACGACCTTTACGTCAAGGCCCTTGCAGATTTCACTAACAAACACGCCTGGCAAAACGTAGTACGTGACAGTTCCACCATCGTCATAAACAGACCCCAAAGGCGTGTCGAATTTGTCATTCCCAATTGCCTTGTATGGCGTACCGTCTGGATAGAACACCCGCCGCACGCCAGCACGGTTAATCGTTTTGGATGCGTGATCATCACCTACGCGGTGCCAGTAGGGAAACCGCGATTCGCCATGGGCTTCAAAGAACATCCGCACTTGCCTAAGCATGCTGGCCTTTTCGCTACTGCCAGCACCACCGCGCAAGGTTAGCCAGGCATCAAAGCAGGTGTGTGCAGCTTGAACAGATTCGCCCACTGGCCAGCCTGTCAGCCCCGCCTCTGTAGCCAATTCGCCAGCCGCTGCAATCAGGGCAAAACGCCGCCCGCCCCGCTTGGCTTGACCCGATGCACCAGCCGGAACAATTTGGGCTTCAATCACGTCCATACGCTCACGCAGCACAACACCCAACCCCTCGGTATGGTCTACCAGATATTCAAGCCAAGCGCGGCCTACTGTGCCGTAGCACCGGGAAGCAGTGTGTTGCACGAATCCAGACAGCTCATGCCCGGTTGCGAACTGGTGAAATGTCTCAAGGGCAGAACCTTCTTTCACCTCGGTCGGTATTGGGATCAGCCGCACCTCTTGCCCGCCTTTCATTTTCTTGCCCACTGTTTCCATATGCTGTGCAAGGGTCAGTTCCCCGCTGCTTAAAAACAGCAGCCTCCAGGTCGGTTTTGGCCGCAAGCCCCCAGCCCCTTTACCGCGTGTTTTACCCATGCCATCAGCCAGCATGTACGCCGCGTTTCCAGCGTCACTAGGATCCATTTGCCCCAGCTCGTCCAGGATCAATGTGCAGTCGTTGTGTTGTTCGCCCTGGTACTCAAGGCCGTTGCTGGTTGCCCGCCACTTTTGCATGTAACTGTCTGGGTCTTTCTCAGTTCCTTTGCCCCACACACTTGCAGCCAGTAAAAAGCATGTGGTTTTGCCGATAGACGTTTGTCCGGTGTAGTGAATGCCGCCGCCCGTCACACCTTGCGCCCAGGCCAGCAGTGGCCCAGCAAAGGCCGTGGCCGCTGCAAAAGCCGCCCGTGAGTTACCCACGCACAAGCTGGCTAAATCAGCACGCCATTGCGCTAAAGTGCCGCGCTGATTGAAGTTGGCTTCAATGCCTGCCTCGCTGTGAAATATGACGGTATCGCCGCTGGCGTTTGTGCCTAATGTTTCGTTGGGCAACACATAGCAGCGCCCGGCCCAGCCCACACGGGACACATGCCGAACCCGTTGCAATGATTCGGGCGGGCGGCTTTGCAGATATTCAGTCAGCCACTGGCGCGGTGCGGCCTCGGTCGGTGTCATAAAACCTTGGCTAAGCAACGCCGTGCGGTATGCATTGCCATCGCCAGCCAGCATTGACAGCGGCATCAACCAGCGCCGCACCTTTGCAAACTGGGTGACAAATTCCAATAGCAATGCCGCCTGGTTGTCATGCGCATCACGAGCCAGCCCCACCACTCGCAACACCCCGCACACCTTCCGCGGCATACCGCCATCGTCCCCGGGCGGGGTGTAGTAAACACCATCGCCATCGACTACAAAGAACCTGTCAATCACGTTGCCTGAACCCGGCTCTTTTTGCGGGTCTGTACGCTCACGATCAACGCTTGGGCTACGTTTGCTTGCCGCACTCGTATTTGTTGTCTGTGCCGCCCTTGGCGGGGGCTGATGGTCTGATATTGCACGTTCAACAATCGCACGCACCGCATCAAGCCCAGCCGCTTGGTGCAAGTCATTAAAGTCACTGCCATCAGCGAGCAAGGGCGCGGGGAAAATTGCCAAGCCACCCACAGCACGCGCCGCCGCCGTAGCCTTATCACGGCCTGGATTTTTGCCCGTGCGTGCATGCGTCTGCACATCATCATCGCCACACACCACCAGCAAGGTAAGCGGGTACAGCTTGCGCAGTGCCTTAGCGACGTGTGCCAGATTGCCAGCATCAAAGGCAGTGGCCACCGGGTAGCCTGTGGCCTGGTGCAAGCTGGCAGCCGTGGCATAGCCTTCAGCCACCAGCAACACGCCGCCACTGCCCGTTAAGCCCGCATCGCCATCGGTCGCAACATTACCCAGCATGTGCCACAAGCCCGACTTGCGCCCGCCCTTCAAAAACAGCTTGTCGGGGCTATCGCCCACGGGTTTGGCTGGTGCGATGCGTTGGAGGTTGTGCAGAACACCATCAGCATCGCGCAAGGGCACAAGCAGCCAACCATCAGGCCCAAAGCGCACACCGTAGGGCTGTACGCCCTTACGGGTCAGGTAGGGGCTTTCGGCTGTGGGGCTGGCTTGTGCCCATAGCTCTACCGCCTGGGCGGCTGCGCTGGCATGGGCAGCGGCTGTGCGTGCTTGTTCCGCTTGTTGGTTAGCAGCGCGATCATGCTCACGATTTACCGCAAAGCCGGGGCTTACAGGTGCAGACGTTTGCGCAGCCTTAGCCAGCTCAAAACCATTTTCTTTGGCCAGGTGCAACGCGTGCCTATGCCCACACCGCCGCCCGCCTTGATGCTTTGCCAGGTGCTTTTTGTGGCCTTCAAGTCAAAGCCATCAGCGGTGC
>JANYED010000209.1 GCA_025363315.1 Polaromonas sp. | reverse complement strand
CTGGCCGCCGTGGTGCGTGAGTTTGACCTACCGCTTGAACTGGTCGCTGCCTTGCTAGAGGGCTTTGAGTGGGATGCTGAGGGCCGCCGGTATGAAACCATTGAGGACCTGGAGGCCTACGGCGCTCGGGTGGCTGGCAGTGTTGGCGCGATGATGGCGGTCGTCATGCGAACTCGTGGCGAGCAGGCGCTGGCTCGGGCCTGCGACCTGGGCGTGGCCATGCAGTTGACCAATATTGCGCGAGACGTCGGCGAAGATGCCCGTTTTGGTCGACTTTATTTGCCGCTGGCCTGGATGAGGGAAGCTGGCCTGGACCCGGATGCCTGGCTAGCCAACCCTGTGTTTGATAAGCGCATCGCCAGCGTGATTGACCGCCTGATCAAAGCCGCTGATGTGCTGTACCAGCGCTCAGAGCATGGCATTGGCCAGTTACCGCGCGACTGCCGCCCTGCCATTCGCGCCGCCCGGCTGGTGTATGCCGAGATTGGCCGCGAGCTTGAAAAAGCAGGGCTTGATTCGGTCAACCACCGCGCGGTGGTGTCTGGCAAACGCAAGCTGGTTTTACTGGCGAAGGCTAGCGGCGCAGCACTTGTCGCGCCGGCTGACCCAAAAATTGAATTTGCCGCCCTGCCGGCCAACCAGTTTTTGGTACAAGCCGCCAAGCTGCCTGCTGGCGATGCGCCCGCAGAGGCCAGCCACCCGGCCCGCCGCAGCTTTGAAGAACGCGCGCGCTGGACAGCCGAGTTGTTTGAACGGCTGGCGCATGCCGACACTGAACGCAAAACCACACGCCAAGCGCATGCAGCCGCCTATGCCGCCGCCCACGGCCATCGCTTGCCAGCGTCGTTGCAGCCTGAGCTGGCCGCACAAGAATTAAAAGTATGAGCAGCGTATCGGCTTTGATGGCCGTCAAAGTGGTTAGCCTGATTGCGTTGGGTGCAGCCTTTGTCTGGTGGCAAATGCACGACCTGGCGCAAGAGAAAAAACGCACATCCCAGCGCAAAAAAGCGCTAGACGATGAAGCAACTTGAGGAACACCCCACCATGCTGACCCGACTCATTTATATCAGTACCGCCGTTGGCCCTGTGACCACTGCCGTCACAGGCACCATCTTACGTAGCGCGCAAACACACAATGAGGTCAACGGCATCACTGGCGTGCTGTGCCAGGGTCACGGCGTGTACCTGCAAGTGCTGGAGGGCGAGCGCAGCCAGGTGGATGCGCTGTACGAACGCATCACGCTCGACAAACGCCATCACAAATTGGTGCTGCGCCAGCAACAAGACGTTACCCGCCGGCGCTACGGCAAGTGGGCCATGGCACATGTCAATATGGCTCACTTAGACAATGCGCAAGCACAGCAACCCACTGCGTTTGACCCCTACCTTGCGACGGCTGAAGAAGTGTTGGCAAAGATAGACGCCCTGATTGCAACAGGCAAGGTGATGAACGCGCCTGTGGTTTGAGGTTGCGGATTACTATTAATTTAGGAGCTGCTTGCGCCCGTATTTATTAGGTTTTAAGCGTATTTAAAGGTTGAAAATGGCACTTTTTTAAGCTCCGAATCGCCGATCCAACCCAGTCTGGCCTGAGAAATAGCATAAAAATCATTTTTTGGCCGATTTTCAACCCTTAAATCGAGCATAAGCCCAATTAATACGTCCGCAAGCAGCTATAAATTAATTCGTCATCCGTGAGAAGCTCACTTTTTCAAGTATTTGAGTTCAAGCCAGCGCGCTTTGAGCGCAAATTTGGATCAACAGCGCGTACCAATTGATCCCCCACTGGTCGCAAAGAAGCCGCAGCTTCGCCAGGATCTTGCGCAAGTTGTGTGCAGCCATACAAAGCAGCGCATTGACCGCATCGCCGAGCTCACCTTTGAGGAAATTGCGCGACAGCCGCGTGTCTGACTTCATGTGCCCGATCACTGGCTCAATCGCATTGCGCCGTTTGAGCTTTTTGTTCAAAGTCCGCGTGATCCCCCGCTTGGCTCCAGAGATGAACACTTGGCAGGCATCGCTGTTGCAGCCATGTCCTTTTGTAGCCTCTGTCCACAAACACCTGCGCTGCAGCAACGCCCGATGTGCGCTGGGCTTGATCAAGGCACTGTTTGAGCGTGCCCGTCATACGGATTGCCCGGCAATGACTTGGCTGCCAGCACAAAGCTTTCCTTGTTGATGGTCACCAAGCCTACCTTGACCCCAAACTCGTACTGCTTGTGCGCTTTGCCTTTGGCGATGTACTCCACTTCTGGGGCATGC
>JANYED010000202.1 GCA_025363315.1 Polaromonas sp. | reverse complement strand
CCTTGCTACATCACCCACACCAACGCGCGCACGCACGACATCATTCGCAGCGGCTTTGACCGCAGCCCCATGTTTACCGGCAAGATTGACGGCGTGGGCCCGCGCTACTGCCCCAGCGTAGAAGACAAGATCAACCGCTTTGCCGACAAGGACGCGCACCAAATCTTTTTGGAGCCAGAGGGGCTGACAACCCACGAGATTTACCCCAACGGCATTTCAACCAGCTTGCCGTTTGATGTTCAGTACGAGCTGGTGCGGTCGATGGTGGGCATGGAAAATGCGCACATCTTGCGGCCAGGCTACGCCATTGAATACGACTACTTTGACCCGCGCGCCCTGAAAACCAGCTTTGAAACCCGGGCCATTGGCGGCCTGTTTTTTGCCGGGCAGATCAACGGCACCACCGGTTATGAAGAGGCGGCGGCCCAGGGCATGTTCGCCGGGATCAACGCCGCGCTGCAATGTCAAGGCAAAGAGGCGTGGTTGCCCAAGCGTGACGAAGCCTATCTGGGTGTGCTGGTCGACGACCTGATCACCAAAGGCGTGACCGAGCCGTACCGCATGTTTACCAGCCGGGCCGAGTTTCGCCTGATGCTGCGTGAAGACAATGCCGACATGCGCCTGACCGAAAAGGGCAGGGAGCTGGGGCTTGTGGACGACGCGCGCTGGGACGCTTTTAACCGCAAGCGCGATGCTGTTTCACGTGAAACAGAACGCCTGCGAAGCATTTGGGTGAACCCGAACAACCTGCCCTTGGCTGAAGCCGAGCGGGTGTTGGGCAAGGCGATTGAGCGCGAATACAACCTGGCAGACTTGCTGCGCCGGCCCGACGTGAACTACGCAGGGTTGATGAGCCTGGACGGCGGCAAGTACAGCACACCTGGTATTTCAGCGGTTCAGGATAAGAGTGTGATCGAGCAAATCGAGATTACGGCCAAGTACGCGGGCTACATTGACCTGCAAAAAGTCGAGGTCGAACGCGCCGCGCATTACGAAAACCTGAAACTGCCGCCCGAGCTGGACTACCTGAAAGTCCAGGCCCTGAGCTTTGAAGCGCGCCAGACGCTGGCCAAACATCGGCCCGAAACGCTGGGCTTGGCGTCACGCATATCGGGCATCACGCCTGCCACCGTGTCGCTGCTGCTAGTGCATTTGAAGAAGAACTTATGGAAAAACACAACGCCCTTAGAAGTAGCGGAAAAAGCTGAAGCATGAGCGGGGAAACGCAACCCCTGCATGAAGGACTTGTCAGGGGGCTGGCGCAGCTGCAGCTTCGGCTAACCGACCAACAGACGGGACAGCTTTTAGACTACTTGAAGCTGATCGCTAAGTGGACCAAAATCTATAACCTGACGGCTGTGCGTGACCCGGAAGAAATGATGACGCACCATCTGCTCGACAGTTTGGCTGTTATCCCGCCGCTACAGCGTCACATCACGGAAGGCAACTTGCTGGATGTTGGTTCCGGTGCTGGCCTGCCCGGCGCAGTCATAGCCATCTGTTGCCCAGTCATCAATGTGACCTGTGTCGACACGGTGGCCAAGAAGGCAACCTTTATCAAGCAAGTCGCGCTGGAGCTCAAACTGCCTAATCTGGCTGGGCTGCATGCGCGCGTTGAAAGTATTCAGCAGCCGTTTGACGTGGTTTGCTCACGTGCGTTTGCCTCACTGGGTGACTTCACCCAGTGGTCTGTCAGCGCGCTGGCCCCGGCTGGCGCATGGCTGGCCATGAAGGGCAAGCACCCAGCTGATGAGCTGGCGGCGCTACCTGCTGCGATTGATGTGTTTCACGTGGAACAACTGAAAGTGCCGGGGCTAAACGCCGAGCGGTGTTTAGTATGGATGCGAAAAAAATCCGTGTCGTAAACTCACACCCTCACTTCTAGGAAGCTGCCCGTGTCTGGCTCATTTTTTGGCATTGCCGATTACGCCTCGTTCGTCGTAGCCATCATCATTTTCTTGCTCATTCCCGGGCCGGGTAACCTAGCGTTGATCACCTCCACCAGCAAGGGCGGTATCGCGGGCGGGCTGGGCGCGACTTTTGGTGTGATTACCGGTGATCAGGTGTTACTGTGGACGGCAGTTGCTGGTGTGTCAGCTGTGATGGCCGCGTACCCGACGGCCTTTAATATCGTGCAGTGGGCGGGAGCGGTTTACCTGGCCTGGCTGGGTATCAAAATGCTGATGGCAAAGCCGGGCGATGCGCCTATTTTGCAAATCAAGCCGCGCTATTACTTTCGCCAGGCACTTTTTATCACGCTACTCAACCCCAAGGCGATTGTGTTTTACATGGCCTTCTTCCCGCTGTTTGTAGACCAAAAAACCCACAAAGGCATGACAACGTTTGGTGTGATGGCTACCACGATTGCCTTGCTGACTTTTTTGTATGGGCTGACGTCTGTCTTGTTGACCACCTTTTTTGCCGAGCGTATTCGAGCCAATCCCAAAATCTCTGGCTTCCTCAATAAGGCTGCCGGTGTTTTTCTGATTGGCTTCGGATTGAAACTCGCGATCTCCAAGTAACTTCTCTTTCACAAGAATAATAAAAATGGCCAAAATCTTTTGCGTTGCCAATCAAAAAGGCGGCGTCGGTAAAACCACCACCACCGTCAATCTGGCCGCAGGCTTGGCCAAAGTTGGCCAGCGGGTGTTGATGATTGACCTCGACCCACAAGGTAATGCCACCATGGGCTCGGGCGTGGACAAGCGCAAACTTGAATACACGGTCTACGACGTGCTGCTCGAGTCCGCAACCATTGCCGAGGCCAAAGTCACCAGCCAGAAGCTTATAGACGGCGGTTGCAGCTACGACATTCTGGGTGCTAACCGCGAGCTGGCCGGGGCGGAGGTCGAGTTGGTCGATGTGGAACGGCGCGAGAAACGCCTGAAACTGGCCCTTGGTGAAGTTGATGCCCAGTATGACTTTGTGCTGATTGACTGCCCGCCGTCTCTTAGCATGTTGACGCTCAACGGACTGTGCTGCGCCCACGGCGTGGTGGTGCCGATGCAGTGCGAATACTTTGCACTTGAAGGCCTGACGGATCTGGTCAACACCATCAAACAAGTGCACGCCAACCTGAACAAGGACCTGGCCATCATCGGCCTACTGCGCGTCATGTTTGACCCACGCATCACGCTGCAGCAGCAGGTCAGCGAACAGCTGAAAGATCACTTTGGCGACAAGGTTTTCAACACCGTGATCCCACGCAATGTGCGCTTGGCTGAAGCGCCGAGCTACGGCTTGCCGGGCGTGGTGTTTGACCCAGCGTCAAAAGGCGCGCAGGCTTTTGTAGCATTTGCTGAAGAAATGGTTCAGCGCATCAGGGCGATGTGAGCGCCCTGATTGCTGGTTTCGGCGTTTCGGGTGAGAAATAAGCCTCCAGCCCAATAAGCACGGGCGCGAGCAGCTATAAATTCAATAGCGAATCACTGCCGTCTTATTTGTAAAAAGCCTCAACCTTGCCTTTGAGCTTGATTGTTAGCGGAAAGCCTTTGCGGTCCACCTTGTTGCCCACCGGCACTTTGATCCAGCCTTCGCTGATGCAGTATTCCTCGACATCCATGCGCTCTTTGTCGTTAAACCGTATGCCGACATCGTGCTCAAAAATCGCCTTGATGTGGTGTTTGCTTCGCACATCGGTAGACAGCTGGTCGGGCAGGGCGGGGCGCTGGTCAGGCTGTTGCGCTGTGGCTTCTGGCGGCGTGGAGGTCGTGTCGTTCATGATCGGTTTTTAAATATCTATGTTGGCCGCGTGCAGCGCGTTGGTTTCAATAAAGATACGGCGCGGTTCCACCTCGTCACCCATCAGCATAGTAAATACGCGGTCTGCCTCAATCGCGTCGTCAATCTGCACGCGCAGCAGGCGGCGCACGGTTGGGTCCATGGTGGTTTCCCACAGCTGGGCCGGGTTCATCTCGCCCAGGCCTTTGTAGCGCTGGCGTGATGTCGCGTTTTCAGCCTGCCCAACCAGCCACTTCATAGCTTGGCGGAAGTCGCTGACTTTTTCTTCCTTCTGGCGCTCGCCGTCACCGCGCATGACTTTTGCGCCGTCACTGATCAGGTCCTTGAAGGTGGCTGCCGCATCGGCCAGCATGGCGTAGTCAGCACCGTGCACAAAGTCTTGTGTCAACACGCTGCTTTTCACGTTGCCATGATGGCGGCGGCTGATACGCAAGATCGGCTTGTCGGTGCGCACGTCAAACTCACCCGCCACTTCAGCTGTGGGTAAAAACTTTTGCAAGGCGGCGGCCGCAATTTCAGCATCAGCCACAGTGTCCAGATTCAGGTGCACACCGTCAACAATCGCCTTCAGCGCTTCTGCATCCATAAAGCCGCGCAGACGAGCAATCACGGATTCAGCCAACTGGTGCTTGCGTGCCAGCTCGGCCAGCGTGTCGCCCGACAGCACCGTGCTTCCTTTAACGCCAGTTTGTACAGACGCGTCTTTCAGCGCGATGCGCAGCAAGAAGGTGTCGAGCGCGCCTGTGTCTTTCAGATATTGCTCTTCCTTGCCCGCCTTGACCTTGTACAACGGCGGCTGGGCAATGTAGATATGACCACGCTCGACCAACTCTGGCATTTGGCGATAGAAAAACGTCAGCAGCAATGTGCGGATATGCGCGCCGTCAACATCGGCGTCGGTCATGATGATGATGCGGTGGTAACGCAGCTTGGCGACGTTAAAGTCGTCGTTGCCAGTAGAACCGCCCGCTTTTCCAATGCCGGTACCCAGAGCGGTGATCAGTGTCAAAATCTCGTTGCTGGTCAACAACTTTTCGTAGCGGGCTTTTTCAACATTCAAGATCTTGCCGCGCAGAGGCAAAATCGCCTGAAATTTACGGTCACGTCCCTGCTTGGCTGAACCACCGGCGGAATCGCCCTCGACTAGGTAAATCTCGCACATGGCTGGGTCTTTTTCCTGGCAGTCGGCCAGCTTGCCGGGCAGGCCCATGCCGTCCAGTACACCCTTGCGGCGTGTCATGTCGCGTGCCTTTCGGGCAGCTTCACGCGCACGCGCTGCTTCAATGATTTTGCCGACGATGATTTTGGCGTC
>JANYED010000191.1 GCA_025363315.1 Polaromonas sp. | reverse complement strand
GTCACCCGGCGGGCGGTTGTCGGCCATGCCAAAGTCGGTGCAACGGTGCTCCACAAACATGTCCCACTCTTCAAACGTGCCTTCGTCCAGAAGCAGCTCCAGCCGCTCGCGCGCGGTGAGCTTGCCTTTGCCGTGCTGCGCGTCGATGCGCTTTTGACCGCCACCGAGGCGGGCAGCGGCGCGTTTCTGTTCTAGTTTTTCAAGGATATCTTGCATATTGAGGTTTCAGTTATCTGCTATTTAATCAGTAGCTGCTTGCGCCCGATTTGACCGGGCGGCAAGAAGATTTCGTGCTGCTGTTGAGGCTGGAAGCTGCCCGCTGGCGACTTGGACCAGCATTTCGGGCAGCAATCGGCTAACCGCCGGGCTTTCCTTGAAGGCCAGTTTCAGCCCCGCATCGATGCGCTCCCACATCCAGCTCAGTGACTGCTGCTGGCGGCGTGCGGACAGCTTGCCGTTGGCGATTTGCCGTGCCTTGAAGTCCTGCACCTCTGCCCAGAATGCTTCAACGCCCTCACCCTTCAAGGCGCTGAGTTGAATCGCTTTCGGGTGCCAGTTGGCCTCAACATAGCCGCTGAACATGCCCAGCAACTGCATGGCCGATGTGATTTGCAATTGCGCGCGCTGGGCGGCAATCGCATCGATGTCGGCTTTGTTGATGACAACCAGATCGGCCAGCTCCATCACGCCTTTTTTGATCGCCTGCAAGTCGTCGCCCGCGTTGGGCAACTGCATCAGTACAAACATGTCGGTCATGTTGGCCACAGCGGTTTCCGATTGGCCCACACCCACGGTTTCGACCATCACCACGTCGTAGCCAGCAGCTTCACACACCAGCACGGCCTCGCGCGTTTTTTCAGCCACACCGCCCAGTGTGCCGCTGGACGGGCTGGGGCGAATGTAAGCGTTTGGGTTGACAGACAACAAGTCCATCCGCGTTTTGTCGCCCAAAATTGATCCGCCTGAAACAGTTGACGATGGGTCGATCGTCAGCACCGCGACACGATGGCCATGCTTGATTAAGTGCAACCCCAGTGCTTCAATAAAAGTGGATTTGCCCACACCTGGTACGCCGCTGATGCCGAGGCGAAAGGACTTGCCAGTGTGAGGCAGCAAGGCAGTGAGCAACTCGTCTGCCTGTGCGCGATGGTCGGTGCGCGTAGATTCGAGTAGTGTGATGGCTTTAGCGATAGCGCGGCGCTGAGCTTGAGGCTCAGAATTGTGGACCACGCTATCAACCAGCGTGATTATCAAACCCAGTTCTCCAGCTTTAAACCTTCAATCCGTTCAAACTCACGCGTGTTGTTGGTGACCAGTACTGCATTCATCGCCAGCGCCTGGCAGCCAATCAACAAGTCAAGCTCACCAATTTTTGTACCTGCCCTTTTTAGTTTGGCTTTATGGAATCCGAATTGCCACAAAGCCGTCTCGTCCCAAGCAACGATGTTCATCTTTGCGAAAAATAATTCGAGGTTTTGCCGATTCGATTCAATACGCATGCTGTTTTCCACACCGTAAGCCAACTCACCAGCAACAATGGACGAAATCGCTAATTCCTTTGGCTCATGCTCGCGAAACTTTGCAGTGACGGCGGGGTACTTGCGCGACAAAAAATAGGCACAGATGTTGGTGTCAAGCAGGTACATCTGCGAGATCAATCAAAGCTCACCGGATCGCTCAAACCCGTACGATCACGCTCAATTTCTTCGGGCATGCCCTCAAAGCCCGCCAGAATCTGATCCATCTCATCCCACCATTCGTCTTTGGTCTGGACCTTGGGGCGCAAGATCACGGCGTCGCCTTTCCGCTCAATCGTGACCTCGGTGGTGTCAAAGCGAAACGCCTTGGGCAAACGTACAGCTTGACTACGCCCCGTGGTGAAAACTTTGGCTGTGCTTAAAACGGCTGTGCTCATAAGGGACTCCAAACTATTAATACATACCAATGATACATACCAAAATCTATTTTTGCAAGCCAGCCAACGCCTTGCGAATCTCCTCCAGCACATCTTTTGCACTGGCCACAATTGGCGTGCCTGGCCCGTAGATGCCTTTGACGCCAGCCTCGTACAGCATCTCGTAGTCGGGCCGGGGAATCACGCCACCGACAAAAACAATGATGTCGTCTGCGCCCTGCTTTTTTAGCTCGGCAATGATGGCGGGCACCAGTGTCTTGTGGCCTGCTGCCAGCGTACTCACACCCACGGCATGCACGTCGTTTTCAATCGCCTGGCGGGCACATTCTTCCGGCGTCTGGAACAGCGGCCCCATGTCGACATCAAAACCCAAATCTGCAAATGCGGTAGCCACCACTTTGGCACCCCGGTCGTGGCCGTCCTGGCCCAGTTTTGAGATCATCACGCGGGGGCGGCGGCCTTCGGTTTCGCCGAACTCGGCGATTTCTTTTTTGAGCTGTTCCCAGCCTTCGGCACTGTCATAAGCTGCAGCGTACACGCCAGTCACCTTTTGCGTATCGGCGCGGTGTCGGCCATACACAGCCTCCAGCGCGTCGCTGATTTCACCGACCGTGGCGCGCGCCCGCACAGCTTGAATAGAGAAGTTCAGCAGATTCCCCGTATTGGTTTCTGCTGCGTTTTTGATAGCTGCTAGCACCCGTATTACCTCGGCTGCATCGCGTTTTAACTTAATTTCTTTGAGCCGAGCAATCTGTCCGTCACGCACCGCCACGTTGTCAATGTCGCGCGTTTCTATCGCATCTTCTGTCTTCAACTTGTATTTGTTCACGCCCACAATCACGTCTTTGCCACTGTCAATGCGCGCCTGCTTTTCAGCGGCTGCGGCTTCGATTTTCAACTTGGCCCAGCCGCTGTCCACCGCCTTGGTCATGCCGCCCATGGCCTCGACTTCTTCAATGATCTTCCATGCGGCGTCGGCCATATCTTGCGTCAGCTTTTCCATCATGTAGCTGCCCGCCCAAGGGTCCACCACCGCGCTGATGTGTGTTTCTTCCTGAATGATGAGTTGCGTGTTGCGCGCGATGCGCGAGCTGAACTCTGTCGGCAGCGCAATCGCTTCGTCAAATGAATTGGTGTGCAGCGATTGCGTACCGCCAAACACGGCCGCCATGCCCTCGATGGTGGTGCGCACAATGTTGTTGTAGGGGTCTTGCTCGGTCAGGCTCCAGCCACTGGTCTGGCAGTGGGTACGCAGCATTAGGCTCTTGGGTGACTTGGCATCAAAGCCCTTCATGATGCGGCACCACAGCAACCGTGCCGCGCGCATTTTTGCAATTTCTAAATAGAAGTTCATGCCGATCGCCCAGAAAAAACTCAGGCGGCCTGCAAACCCGTCCACATCCAGCCCCTTGCCAATGGCTGTTTTCACATACTCTTTGCCGTCGGCCAGCGTGAAGGCCAGTTCGAGCGCCTGGTTAGCCCCGGCTTCCTGCATGTGGTAGCCGCTGATGGAAATTGAATTGAACTTCGGCATGTGCTTGGCCGTGTATTCAATAATGTCGCCAATGATGCGAATGCTGGGTTCGGGCGGGTAGATGTAGGTGTTGCGCACCATGAATTCTTTGAGGATGTCGTTCTGAATCGTGCCGCTCAAATCCGCCTGCGCAACGCCCTGCTCTTCAGCCGCCACCACATAACCAGCCAGCACCGGAAGCACCGCGCCGTTCATCGTCATCGACACACTGACCTTGTCCAGCGGAATCTGGTTGAAGAGAATCTTCATGTCTTCAACTGAATCAATCGCCACGCCGGCCTTGCCCACGTCACCCGTCACACGCGGGTGGTCACTGTCGTAACCGCGGTGCGTGGCCAGGTCGAACGCAACTGATACGCCCTGCCCACCCGCAGCCAACGCCTTGCGGTAAAACGCGTTAGATTCTTCGGCGGTTGAAAACCCGGCGTACTGCCGGATCGTCCACGGCCGCACCGCATACATGGTGGCCTGCGGGCCGCGTATGAAGGGTTCAAAACCTGGCAGTGTGTTGGTATGCGGCAAGTCCTTGACATCATCTGCCGTGTACAGCGGCTTGATTGTGATGCCGTCTGGCGTATGCCAGTTCAGGGCGGCTACATCACCGCCGGGGGCGGATTTGGCTGCGGCGGTTTCCCAATCTGAAAGGCTTGAAGGTTTGAATGGCGTGGTCATACACCACATCTTACCAAACTCCAGCATTTGTAATTATAAATTCAGAATTAAGTTTCGTGTACACTTCGAGCCGTATGAACGCCCCGTTATCTCCGCAAAACCTCAAGCAGCGCGCGTTGTATGAAGACGTTGCCGAGCTGTTGCGCGACAAAATATTTAACCATCAACTGGTAGCGGGCGCATGGATAGACGAGTTGAAAATCGCCGCTGAATATGGCATCAGCCGCACGCCGCTGCGTGAAGCGCTCAAGGTATTGGCCACTGAAGGGCTGGTGACCATGAAGGTGCGGCGCGGCGCGTATGTGACCGAAGTCAATGAAAAAGACCTGCGCGATGTGTTTCATTTGATGGCCGTGCTGGAAGCCGACGCTGCGGGCACGGTTGCGCAAACCGCGACAGACCAACAACTGCAAGAGCTGGACGCGCTTCATCAGCAGTTGGAAAAAGCGGCCAAAGACCGAAAAGATCACCTTCGATTCTTCAAGCTGAACGAGGCATTTCACGTCAAACTGCTGGCAGTTGCCAACAACAAGTGGGCAGGCCAAATAGTGGCTGACCTGCGCAAGGTGATGAAGCTCAACCGGGCACAGTCGCTACTCAAGGCCGGGCGGATTGAAGAGTCACTGGCCGAGCATGCAGCCGTCATGGCCGCGTTGAAAAGCAGGAATGCATTTGCAGCGCAGGCGGCGATGCGAGCGCATATCGACAGTGGGCTTGAGGCTGCGGGCTAGACCAATGCGCGTGGCAAACTGCGCCAGAATGGCCAAACAGACCCGCACCGGCTTGCACGGCCCTGACTGAAGCTGTAAACGGAAAAAAGGACACCATGCCCCTTAAACACCACATCATTGCCGGTGCGCCCGACCCGGTTGCGCCATTTAGCCATGCAGTTGAAGCTGACGGCTGGGTGCATCTGACAGGCCAAATGCCGTTCAGCGGCACCTCTGTCGATGAGCCTTATCCGCAAGGCATAGAAGCTCAAACGCATCAGGTGATGCACAACCTTAAAACGGTGCTTGCCGGTGTGGGCCTCGGTCTGGCAGATGTGGTGCAAGTGCGCGTGTACCTGCTGCATTTTGAACGTGACTACGACACCATGAACGCGATTTACGCCACCTGCTTTGAGCCTACACAGCGGCCAGCACGCACCTGCATTGGGGTTAGCGGGCTGGCCAAAGGCGCGTTGATAGAAATCGACATGGTGGCGCGCCGGCCGCAATAAGCATGCGGTTGGCCAGCAACGCGCTTGCCAGGCGCTGGTAGGGCGAAAAAGCTTGTTGGCCGCCCGAACGGTATGCGCCAGTCGTTCTTTTGCCCGTCTGTTCAAGTGCTGATTTGCTAGCTATTTAATAGCTGCCAGCGCCCGATTCTATTGGTCTGCAGCCATTTATACACCCGTCACAAACATCAACCATCACAACTGGCAGTTTTGCCTGATGTTTTGCAAGTGCGCAGCAGCTTACGGTTGATGTCGTACACCTGAAACTGCCAGTTGGGTGCTGCGGGGCTCGTAGTGGCGGGCAGGCGGTCAAACACCAAAAAGCTGAACTCGGACATCACGGCGGATTCTTTTTTGCCCGCGTTTTGAATCGGGCTGGAGCTGAAGTTTTGCGGGTTTTTGGCCAGGCTGGTGTACCAGCTTGCGGCTTTGACCGTCACCGAGTTGATGACCTGCTCAAACCACGGCCAACGGCCACCAGTGATGTTGTTTCCAAAGCCAACAGGCGCCAGCGCACTACCGGTATTGGCCTCGATCAAGCCTTCCAGGTTGTCTCCAGACGTGCCCATCAACACCGAAATCGGCAGGTTGGTCTCTGCCGGCTGGCTGATCATTTGAAAGCCGTGAATATGACCCGCATGGGTGATCTGGGTGTTTGCGGGCAGCAAGCCATTGCCAGCGTCAACGCTCTCGGTACCGGGGTTGATGGCTTTTTGGAACTGCCAGGTGCGCGCCACCGCAGGCTGCGGCGCGTTGCCTGCCACTGCAGCGTTGCCGTTGTAGGCAAAGAGCGGCTTGTGGCCAACAATCCAGGTCGCTTTGGTGGGGTCTTTTGATGCGGGCAGGTTGCTCAGCGCCGTCAATTGCCGGGCCACGCGGACGTGGTCACCATTCGTCGCGCCCATGCTGCTGGAAAGGCCGGGCACGTCGTTCATCATGCCCACGTCAATCAGCACCAAATGCAAATCACCCAGCACCACCGACACCGGGTCGGTGTACTGGCTGCAGCTTTTTGCCACGTTAAAACTGGATCCGCGCACATATTTGAAGTTGGCCGCAGCACCATCGATGCCGTCGTACTCGGGCTCGTCAGACTTGGCGTAGGCCGCACCGGCTTTTGGGAAGTTGCGCGTGTCCAAAAAGCGGTACCAGCCCTGGGCGGCCCGGTCACACAGCTCGTGGTTGCCGCGGGTCAAGGCCCAGGGCGCGGCGGTCAACAACGGGCCTGATGCCTTGAAAAAATCCTCCTCCCAGGCGCGCCAGCCAAAGGTGATGGAGTCTGCAATGCCAGCAGCAGCAAATTTCGCTTTGACCGTGCTGTTGTCTTGCTGCAAGCCGCCATTGGCCGCGTTGGCAGCGCCGCCAAACACCGTCTCGGTACCTTCCGGAAAGCCTTCACGGTAATGCATGTCGCCGTTGTGCAGCACCAGGTCAGGGTTGAAGCTGGCGGCCACTTTTGACAGCTTGTTGTACGGCCAGGCGGCCTCGCTTGTGCAGTCCTGCAGGCGGTCGCCGCCGGTCACGGTGCCCTCTGCTGTCTGCACGAATGCGGTTGGCCCCTTGACGCGGCAGCCGGTGTCGCCAATCACGACGATGCGGTCAATTTGTGTCGTCTGGCTGCGCACCTTGAGCGGGCGACCATTGATACTGGCCGATGTGGCGGTTGCTGGCAGCCGCGTCTCGCAGGTCAACACCGGAAAGTCGACCAGTCGGGCAGAGCCGTAAAAGTCGCCGCGTGACGCAACGCCGGTCACGGCCGGTGCCCGCACCAACATGCTGGCTTCAACGCCGTTGACCCGAATCTTCGGGCACGCGGCATTGCCAGCCGGGTCCGGCACCACAATGGCGCGTGCCACCATGCCGCCCGTGCCATACAGGCTGGCGCTGGCAGACGCCAGCTGCGTTGCAAAGGTGGCCGAACCGATGTTCACGCCGCTGGCAGCCGGATTGGTGGCCAGCGTAGGCACGGACGGCGTGGTGCCGGCCGCCGCTGTGATGCCGGTGATTTCCAGCTTGCTGAATGGCGTGTCGTCTGCGCCGACCTGGGTCCACACATATCGCACCGCACCAGCAGTGCTGGCGGGCGTCAAAGCTGCCTTGGTCTCAGCCTGCAGGTCACTGCTGGCGGTTCGGCCAGCTGCAACAGCAGTCGCCAGATCTTGCAAAACGACTGTGAGGTTTTTCGAGAAGCCCTGCAACATGCCCCTGGTGACGGCATCGGGCTCAAGGTTGAAGTTCGTCAGCACTTTGGCGCTGTCCACCGTCAACAGGTCTGCCAACTTTTTACGCGCGGCGTCCAGGCTGGTGCCACTATCCATATCAGCGCTGACAAGGGTTGTCGGGGCGCTGACGGTGGTGATGCCGCTTGCCCAAAGACCGTTGTGGCTGCGCAGAAAGTAGCGGGCCGCAACTGCTTTCCGATCAGAAAAGTCGGCTTTATCCGCCACAAAAGCGTCCGGGCCAACATCAGCCATCAAGTCAGCACCAGCAACGACTGGAAGTGAGAAAGAGCCATCTTTGGCGCTGCGGGTATTCGGTTCACCAGCGTCACATTGACCGTTTCTGTTCGCATCCATGCAGACACGCGCGTTTTCAATATACGAGCCGACCACCTGGCCCGTCACTTGGGCCAGCGCAGCGGTTGCTGGCGCCACCGAGTCAGAGCTACCGCAAGCGGTCAGCAACAAGGCCGCAATAACAGCGCTTGCAAGCGCGACAGGCTTCTCAGAGCCAGAAAATAGAGTTTTCATCTTCACCTTCTAAAAACAAGCGTGACCCAAGCAGGTCGGTCTGCGCAATACAAGCCGGGACGGTGAAGAGATGTTATGAACGGCATGTGTCGCTTTGGTGACAGCCGATCACCCTGCGCCGCTTGGGCGCAATGCCTATTTTGGGTTGGCGGTGGGTATCGAAAAACTCAGGTTGCCCCACAGGCTATCCCAGTCCACGCCGTCTACACCGGTTGTAGCCACCATGTGGACCAGACTCACCATCCACGCGCCCGGGTACGGCAGGGTCATGCTGGTACGGCCTTCGGCGTTTGTGGTCGCCCGGATCAGAGTGGTTTGGCCCGTGGTTTTATGCCAGGCTTTTAACAAGCCGCCGGGCAGCGGTTTGCCGTCAAACAACACCTGGATGTTCAAGGCGTCGCCCGGCAGCATCGCCAGCGGATTGTTGGTCGGCACGAGTTCCAGCCGCTGACCCACTGTTTGCGCATGCACGGGCACGGCACTGACGCCAGCTGCCGGGCCTGCGGCGCCCTGCACCGCCAGCAGGGTTTTAACGTAACGCCGGTAGCGCTCGCGTCCGGGCTTTGCGGCGCTGCCCGCGGCCTGGCGCTGGGCTTTGATGAAGTCCAGGCCCTCATCATGCAAATAGGCGTGAAAGCTGTCAGCTGACAGGGTGATGGTGTGGCTGTTGCTTTCAAAAGCCACCAGGTGCGTGCCGGGCTCGCCTAGGGCAATCGGCAAATCCGCCACCGGCGCTGCCGGCACCTGGCTGCTGATGTCCCGCGTTCCGGCCCCTGACACCAAGCGCAAATCCACCGTTTGCGGCTTTGACCAGCCGACCAGCTCTCCAGTGAACTGCTCGCCAACCCGCAAGCTAAGGCGGACGGTGCTGCCTGCCACCAGCGGCGCGGTGACCGGAGCGATCCAGAATTCATGAGCGTGCAGTGGCGCTTGGCAAATCACGGCCAATAGCAATGTGATGAAAGGGTTGATGAGCGATTTCATTTTTATGCATTACGGCGTAGCGGGCGGCGTGGATTCAATCCGACAAACTAAGAGGTAAAGTTTAGCCATGTCCGACACTTCCAATCGATCCATCGCCATTCACGCGCGTTCAACCTACAGCAGCGCACTTATAGAACCCACAATCACCGGCGCCCCGGCGCGCGGCTTGTGCACCGACTGCGGCTTGTCGCGCAGCAGCGACCCAAAGCGCTGCGGCCAGGCTTGCCAGTTCATCAAACCTGACTACCCACGGCTGGAAGCCGCCGTACACGGGCGCGAACGCGATATTAAAAAGCCCGACGAGCTGTTTTTTGGCCCACACAACCGCATGCTGCGGGCCCGCATGGCCACGCCCGCCAAAGGCGCGCAGTGGACCGGCATCACTACTGGCCTAGCCGCACGACTGCTGGAAACCGGCGCTGTAGACGCGGTGTTGACCATGGCGCCGGACGCCAACGACAAGTGGCGACCGGAGCCAGTCATTGTGACAAGCGCCGAAGGCATGGCCGAGTGCCGGGGCATGCGCATGGGTTACGCGCCGCTGCTGGCGTTACTTGAACCTGCTTTGGCCATGGGCTACAAGCGTCTGGCCGTGATTGGCATCCCCTGCCAGGTGTATGCACTGCGGGCGATTGAAGACGAATTGAAACGTGATCTCGGCCTGGAACAGCTTTACGTGATTGGCACGCCTTGTTCAGACAACACCACTACCGACCGCTTTCATGAGTTTTTAGCCCTGCTGGGTGAAGACCAGGGCGAAGACCCTGACGATGTGACTTATCTTGAATTCAGAGCGGACTACCACGTCGAGTTGCGCTACAAAGACGGCCGCGTCAAGGCGATTCCTTTCCTGCAATTGCCGCTGTCAAAACTGCCGAATGACTTTTTTCCGCTGACTTGCCGGACCTGTGTGGACTACACCAATGTGCTGAGCGACATCACCGTCGGATACATGGGCGGCCAGGGTGAGCAGTGGCTGCTGGTGCGCAACCAGCGCGGTGAAGATTTGCTCAAGTTGCTGGGTAATGACGTGGTGACCTCTGAGCCTGGCAGCGCTGGCAAACGCGCCGGCGCGGTAAAGGGTTTTATCAAAAACGTAGAGCTGGCTGCAGGCGGCCTTCCCTTGAGAAAAATGCCCAACTGGCTGCGCCCTATCGTCGGCTGGCTGATGCCGCGTGTGGGGCCACGTGGGCTGGAGTTTGCGCGCGCACGCATCGACATGAAGGCGGCGGAGACCATCATTCACCTGCGCCGCGAAATGCCGGCAAAAATGAAAAACATGGTCCCGGCGCACGTGTGGCAGTTGGTTAAGCCCTATGGTTTGGAGCCGACTGAGGCTGAAAAACCTTTGTCGCAAAAATAAGAACGCTATTGTTTAAGGAGCTGCTCGCGCACGTATCGATTGGGCTACAGGCACTTTTACTTCCAAAAACCGTCTAATCTATCTGTAAAAGCTGCCAAGTCTTCAAAATAAGGCAACGCACCGCCATCGACAACATGAAACTGCCAGTTGGCTCGGCCCTCCACCACGCCGCGGCCCTTGTAGTTGGTAAAGTCGCCGCGTGTGGGCATCGACACCCACACCGGGCAGGCTAGCTTTTCATACAGGGTATTGATGTCGGCAGCAAAGAGGTAGGCAGACAAAAAATACAAAGGCGCATGCTTGGCTCCGGGCTGCCGCGCTGTCAAAACGCAGTAGCGCCACAAGTTTTCGTCAACCTGCTTGCGGCCAAAGGTGCGCTGCAAAAAGTAGCGCACCACGCCAGGCCGGGTCAGGGTGTTGAACAAACCGCTACTCCACAGCGGATTGCTGACAGCGCGGTAAAAGCCCGCCATGCCGCGTGACGAGCCGGGCGCGCCATAAAACTTTTTGCTGCCGCGAAAGCCCGTTGGGCTGACCATGGCTATCCGCCGCACCGCGCCCGGCACTTCGCAAGCCGCTCTGGCCACATATTCACATGACAGGGACACACCCACCACATCTACCGCTGCATCACCATGCAGCTTGCGGATGTGCGCCAGCACGGCCAGCACCGCGTCGGTCATCAGCCGGATGGTGTACGGCCGGTCAGAGCGATCTGAAAAGCCGTAACCCGGCAATTCCATCGCATAGGTGGGACGCATCTGGCGGTAGTGGTCATACAGCGGGGCGACTTCTGCGGCTGATGCGGCGGCGTTCACACTATGGACCAGCAGGATCGGAGGCTGAGAATTTGAATAAGCTTGTTGCGCCGTGTAAAAACACACGGCTCCGGACGGTGTTTGCAGGTCGATCCGCTCACCGCTCAGCGCGGCGGTCAGGGGGGCAGGGACAGGTTGAGTCAGCTGGGCAAATGTCATACCTAGATTAAAACCGATATTGCCCGCCTGGAGGCACTGGCGCAGCTAAGTCGCGCTTTTGCCCTATCGCCAGATCAGATCAACTCACCTTAGCCGCCTCTGCCTCTTGCAGCGCCCGCCACATGACTTTGCCTGCGCCGCTTTTAGGCAGTGCGTCCACAAACTGCACCACGCGTGGATATTTATAGGCGGCCATGGTGTCTTTGCACCAGGCAATGATCTCGTCTTCTGTCACCTGCCCTTTAAAGGCGGCGCGCAGTACCACCACGGCCTTGACAGACTCGCCCCGGTACGCGTCGACCGTTGAAATAATGCAGGCTTCCTGAATGGCGGGGTGCTTGAACATCAGCGCCTCGACCTCTGCCGGCCAGACTTTAAAGCCTGACGCGTTGATCATGCGTTTGAGGCGGTCAGTGATGAAAAAGTAGCCTTCTTCATCGACATGCCCCAAGTCGCCTGAACGAAAAAACCGCTTGCCATCCAGCTCAATAAATGCGTCAGCTGTGGCGTCTGGCCGCTTCCAGTAGCCGCTAAAAATTTGCGGCCCGCTCATGATGATTTCGCCCTGCTCGCCCTGCGGCATTTCTTTCAACGTCGTTGGGTCGATGACCCGTGCATCGCAACTAATGAAGGGCACGCCCAGGCACTGCTGTTTGGTGCGGTCATGCGGGTTGCTGTGCGACGGCGCGGCGGTTTCTGTCAGGCCGTAGCCTTCGGCGTAATGCAGGCCGTAACTGTCTAGCAAGCGCTGCGCCACGGCTTGCGGCATGGCCGCGCCGCCACCGCCGATGTAGACAAGGCTGCTGACATCAAACTTGTCGAAGTTGGGGCTGGCCAGCAGGTCAATCACCATGGTGGGGATGTTGGTCCAGTGCGTCACGCGCCAGCGGCTGATGAGGTGGCCGGCCAGCTCGCGGTCCCAGCGGGGCATGATGACCAGCGTGGTGCCGCCGTACATCGACGCATGCATGACCGACACCATGCCGGTGATGTGAAACATCGGCACGACCGACAAAATGACATGCTCAAAATTTGTACTGCCCCACAGTGCTGTGGCCACCGCGTTGTGCATGATGCTGGCGTGCGTGTGCATGCAGCCCTTGGGCAGGCCGGTGGTGCCGCTGGTGTAGGGAAGCACGGCCAAGTCTTGCGGGGTTGCCGTGTGTGCGGGCAGGTCGGCTGTGCCGCCAGACAAGGCGTCTGCCCAGGTTATGACACCCTCGCCTTGCATGGCCGGCAGCGCATGTTGCGTGCCCAGCCAGTCACGCCAAGCTTCAGGCATGGCGGCATCAGGCGCGGCCATGTCAAACGCGTCGCTGTAATGGGTCACGATGACATGCCTCAATCGCTCGCTTGGGGCCAGCTGCGCGTTGGCCTTGGCCAGCTCGGCCGCCAGGTCGCCGGACGTGATGGCGACTTTGGTGTCGGGGTCGAGGATGTAATGCTTAAGCTCTTCAGCGCGGTTCATCGGGTTAACAGGCACCACCACCGCGTTGGCCCGCAAAATGGCAAAGTGGGCAATCACCCACTGGGGGCAGTTTTGCATGTTTAGCAGCACGCGGTCGCCCTTTTTTACCCCCATGCGCGCCAGCGTGGCGGCCAGTGCCTCGGCCTGCGTCAAAACATCGCGGTAGGTGTAGGTGCGGTCAAAAAACACCAGCGCCGCCTTGTCAGGAAACCGCTGCGCGTTGATGGCCAGGTTGTGCCACAGCGACGTGGCAGGCGGCGTGATGCTGTGCGGCAAACGCTTGGGCCAGATGGCGTAGTGGCGCTGGTGAGGTGGGAAGGTTGATGAAGGCACAGACTCTCCGAAAATTAACTCTAGCCTAGCCGGTGTTGACGTAGGGCGCATTGGGGAAGCACCTGATAGGACAGGGTTCAGGAGAGCGCGTGCCCAAACCCGCAACGGCTACGGCGGATTTCCCTCCGCTCATATCCCCCACCCCTGCGGGGCTCCGCCTTGCCTTCGCTGCGGGAGACGCGCCGTACCCGTTGCTTGACAGTGTGTGTTGCTCAAAGTTTCCACCTCATGCAGATTTCCAAAAGAGCGGGCTGTTGATGCGTTTTGCGTAGGTCAAGAAGGAGCCCGAAAGGGGTGGAGGATACGAAGCAAAACGGATCGACAGCCCGCTCGCGCGCCGTAGAGTCGATCACGAAAAGCGTGGGAATGATCAAACCTCCAGAGGCAGCCGCGTGGTATTTTTGACCTCTTCCATCACAGCATAAGTTCGCGTCTCGCGCACACCGGGCAACTGCCACAGCGCACTGCCCGCAAAGGCGCGGTAAGCCGCCATGTCGCGCATGCGGGTTTTCAGCAAATAGTCAAAGCCGCCCGCCACCATATGGCACTCCGTAATTTCGGGGTACACCTGAACCGCGGCTTTAAAAGCATCAAATACATTTGCGGTAGTGCGGTCCAGCAGCACCTCTACAAACACCGTGAGGCCCAGGCCTAGTTTGGCGGCGTTCAAACGCGCTTCGTAGCCCAGCAAATAGCCGTCACGCGTCAGCCGCTGCACGCGTGCTAGCGCGGCGGTGGGCGACAGCGCCACCACCTCGGCCAGCTTGAGATTGCTGATGCGGCCATCGAGCTGGAGCGCGTTCAAAATACGAATGTCCAGGCGGTCGAGATCAAGGCTTGGAATAGTCATCGTTAGAGAATAGTTTTGTAAATAGCCACTTTTTTAGCGATTAATTTGCAATAAATCCCTAAAAAATAGCGTGATTATCTAATCTTACTAAAAGTTTGAACATGACCCATTTTCCCACTAACCCGCAGCGCCTGCCCAACCCGTACCGCCTGGAGGCCGACGTCGTGAAAGCCCATTTGCACTCGCTGGGCGACGCGCTGGACTGGGCTGCGGCGACAGTAGCGGCCAAGCCTTGGGTCGAGTCGGTGCGCGCCAATCCGCCGCCGTTCTGGGCGATGGAAAGCTTGCTTAAGGAATACCCCATTTCAAGCGCCGAAGGCCTGGCGTTGATGCGCCTGGCTGAAGCGCTGCTGCGCGTGCCAGACGTCGACACCGCCATTGCTCTGACCGCCGACCAGCTGGGCCGCGCAGACTTTGCGGGCGGTGATGAAAAATCGGCCAAAGCGATGGCGCGGCTGTCGTCCAGCGCCATTGGTTTGTCCAAGAAGTTTTTGCCGGCAGCCGATGGCACTGGCGGCGCGCTGAGCAAGCTGGGCGCACGTGCCGTGGTAGCAGCGACCTTGCGAGCCGTGCAGTTGCTGGGCAAACAATTCGTTCTTGGCCAGACGATCCATGACGCCATGGACGAGGCCCAGAGCGCGAAGAAAAAACAAAGCGGTATTCGCTTTTCCTATGACATGCTGGGCGAAGGCGCACGCACCGAGCTTGACGCGCAAGCGTACCTAGCCAGCTACACAAACGCTATACATTCAATAGCTGCTCGCGCACGAATCAATTGGGCTTGCGAGCTAAATGATGGTATTTCTATCAAACTCAGCGCGTTGCACCCACGGTTTGAACACACCCAGCACGCTAGAGTGATGGCCGAGCTGGTGCCGCGCGTGTGGGGCCTGTGCCAGCTGGCTGCACGCGCCAACATCAACCTGACGATTGACGCCGAAGAAGTCGACCGGCTGGAGCTGTCGCTTGATGTGTTTGAAGCGTTGGCCGCGCTGGTTGCCCTAAACCACCCCGAATGGCGCGGCTTTGGCCTGGCGCTGCAGGCCTACCAGACCCGCGCGCTTGACCTGGTGCAGCACGTTGTTGTGCTGGCGCGCAAATACAATCTGCGCCTGATGTGCCGCCTGGTCAAGGGCGCGTACTGGGACGCCAAGATCAAACGCACCCAAGAACTTGGCCTGCCGCACTACCCGGTCTTTACGCATAAAAACCACACCGACATTGCCTATCTCGCCTGCGCCAAAACGTTACTTAGTGCGCCCGACGCCATTTATCCGCAGTTTGCCGGACACAACGCGGGCACGATTGCGGCAATCATTGACATAGCCAAGCTGAGCAGGAGCCCCTACGAACTGCAACGCCTGCACGGCATGGGCGAAGGGGTCTTCCGCGAAGTGTTGAAGAACCCGCACGCCACCTGCCGCATTTACGCACCCGTCGGCTCACACAAAGACTTGCTCGCCTACCTGGTGCGCCGCCTGCTTGAAAACGGTGCCAACTCGTCCTTTGTGCACCAGCTGGCCGATGAGTCGGTCGGCATGGATGCACTGCTGACGTCGCCGCTGGTGTTGCATCCGCAACCTTCCCTGCCGCTGCCTGCCGACTTGTTCGGCCCCAGCCGCCAAAACAGTGCGGGCGTGGACTTGGCAGTTGCAGCGATGCTGCAGCCGCTGCAAGCAGCCTATGCCGCAGCCCAGGTGCCCGAAGTTGCTATTTTTGACATCCAATCGGCCTCTAGCGCAATAACTACGGGCGCGAGCAGCTATCAAACATGGAGCAATACGCCAGTCGCCGAACGTGCCGCCATTTTGCGCAAATCCGCTGACGTGATGCAGCGTGAGCTTCCCGCACTGTGCGCCCTGCTGGTCAAAGAAGCCTTTAAAACATGGGGCGACGCAATTGCCGAAGTGCGCGAAGCGATTGATTTTTTGCGCTACTACGCTGGCGAGGCAGAACGCATCATGGCGCCGATCCATTTGCCGCAGGCGCATGACGGCACCGCCTTTGGCATTACCGGTGAAACCAATGTGCTGCAGCTCAAGGCACGCGGCGTGTGGCTGTGCATCAGCCCGTGGAACTTCCCACTGGCGATTTTTGTGGGTCAGGTGGCGGCTGCGCTGGCTACAGGCAACGCCGTGATTGCCAAGCCCGCCGAACAAACACCCGGCGTGGCGCAGGCTGCCGTTCAAATCTTGACAGATGCAGGCGTGCCCAGCGGCGTGCTGCAACTGGCGCACGGACCTGGGGGCACAGTGGGTGCGGCGCTGGTGGCGCAATCGGGCCTGGCGGGCGTGGTGTTTACCGGCTCCACCGAGGTAGCCAAAATCATCAACCGCGCACTGGCCGCCAAAGACGGGCCCATCACGCCGCTAATTGCCGAAACCGGCGGTATCAACGCCATGCTGGTTGACAGCAGCGCACTGCCCGAGCAAGTGGTGGACGCGGTGATGCACAGCGCCTTTAAAAGCGCCGGCCAGCGCTGCTCAGCGCTGCGGCTGTTGTGTGTGCACGAAAGCATTGCTGACCGGTTGATAGCCATGGTGCAAGGCGCGGCGCTTGAGCTTTCTACTGGCGACGCAGCAGACCTGCAAACTGATGTGGGTCCCCTGATTGATGCCGATGCGTTTGAGGTGATTGAGATACAAGTCAAACGCCTTAATTCAGAGGCTAAATTGCTGTTAGACCAATCAAAACGTGTGCGAGCAGCTATTTTAACTATAGCAAACTGCATCCTGCCCACCGCCTTTGAAGTCCGCAGCATTGCCGCTGTGACGGATGAAATTTTTGGCCCGGTGCTGCAAATCGTGCGCTGGTCTGGCGAGCCGGAAGCCGTCATCGCGCAAATCAACGCGCTGGGCTATGGCCTGACGCTTGGCATTCAAACCCGCATCGACTCGCGCGCCCAGGCGCTTGCTGCCAGCGCGCACATTGGCAATGTGTACATCAACCGCGCCATGACAGGCGCGGTGGTGGGCATGCAACCGTTTGGCGGCGAGGGCCTGAGCGGCACCGGCCCCAAAGCCGGTGGGCCGCATTATTTGTACCGGTTTTGCGCAGAACAAACGGTGACGGTGAACACCACAGCGGCAGGGGGAAATGCGGCGCTTTTGAGCGCCTGAGCTGGTGCATCGCACGACGGCGATGTGTCCGCCAGCTCGGGTTTTAACCGGCAAGCCAATATGCCGAGCTGGCTAGAATCTTGCTTGCTCAAGAAGCAGACTTTAAAACCCCGGCAGCTAAATGCCCAACTTTTCCTGCCGAATCAATAACGTCGATAACAACGTCAATAACGCGAGACTCATACCCATGAAAACCACCACCATAACCAAACGCCTGTTCACACTTTGCCTGCTGTCTGCCACTTTGCTTGCCAGCGTCGGCGCTCACGCGCAAACGGCACTTGACGAGGTGATGAAGGCGAAAAAAATCACCATTGCCATCCCCACCGACTTTCCGCCGTATGGATTCGTTGGCACTGATTTAAAGCCGCAAGGCCTGGACATTGACATGGCGAACTACATCGCCGCCAAGATGGGGGTGGCCATCGAGCTGGCCCCGGTGACCAGCGCCAACCGCATTGCCTACCTGCAAACGCGCAAGGCTGACCTGGTGATTTCAACGCTTGGCAAAAACCCCGAGCGCATGGCAGTGATTGATTTCACCGCGGCTTATTCGCCGTTTTTCCAGGCGGTGTTTGCTGCCAAATCAACCAGCATCAAAAGCTTTGCCGACCTGACGGGCAAGAGTATCGGCGTGACCCGCGGCGCCATTGAAGACCAGGAACTGACCAAGCTGGCCCCAGCTGGCACCGACATCAAACGCTTTGAAGACAACAACGCTACCGTGTCGTCTTTCGTGTCGGGCCAGGTGCAACTGGTTGCCACAGGCGCATCGGTTGCCGGCAACATGATGGCCAAAAACCCGCAGCTGAACACCGAGTACAAGTTGCTGCTGAAAGATTCGCCCAACTTTATAGGCGTAGGCAAAAGTGAAGACAAACTCCGCCTGAAAGTCAATGAGATCATTGAAGCGGCAAAAAAGTCGGGCGACCTGGACAAGATGGCGGTGAAGTGGCTGGGCCGGCCAGCGGGTGATTTGCCTCAGTAGCTGTTGAACACCCCTGCGGAGCCTCACTTCGTGTAGTCTCACCCCCCCCTGTAGGGGACGCAGCTAGCGGCCTGGCAAAGCCAGATCCGCGGCGGCCTTGAATCTGATTTTTCTCCTCTCCACATGCGCATTGAGTTTGACTTTCTCGCCGTACTTGCCCAGTGGCCGCTGCTGGCCAAGGGCGTGGCGTGGACGGTTGGGCTGACGGTTGTTGCCAGCGTCATTGGCGTGGCGCTGGGCGTGCTGTTTGCCTGGACGCGTTCGCACGGGCCTGCGTGGGCCAAATGGGTGGTCGGCACATATGTTGAACTGATCCGCAACACACCGTTTATTGTTCAGCTGTTTTTTGTGTACTTCGGCTTGCCGGCGCTGGGTGTCAAGCTGTCGCCAGAAGTGGCGTCCATCATGGCGATGGTGATCAACCTGTCTGCGTATGCCACTGAAATTATTCGCGCCGGCATTGACGCCACGCCCAAGGGCCAAATTGAGGCCGCGATGAGTTTGGCGATGAACCGCATGCAGACGTTTGTACGCGTGGTGCTGCCGCCCGCGCTGCGCAAGGTGTGGCCATCGCTGGTCAGCCAGATCATCATCGTCATGCTGGGTTCAGCCGTGTGTGGGCAAATATCGACCGAAGAGCTGAGCTACGCCGCGAACCTGATTCAAAGCCGTAACTTTCGCGCGTTTGAGGCGTACATCGTTGCGACGCTGGTTTATCTGGCGCTGGCCATAGGGGTGAGACAGTTTTTAAATTGGCTTGGTCCGCGTTTTATTTTCGGGCGCTAACCAAATGGTTGACTTCACGCTGTGGGACATTTTTCGTAACCTGCTGGAGGCCGCGCGCTGGACGGTTGCGCTGTCGCTGGTGGCCTTTATCGGCGGCGGCATTGTGGGCCTGGTGCTGCTTATGGCGCGCTTGTCAAAAGCGCCGGGCACCGATGTGTTCGTCGGCGCTTACGTGCAGGTCTTCCAAGGCACGCCACTGTTGATGCAGCTGTTTTTGACATACTTTGGCATTGCCCTGTTTGGCATCAAAACGTCCGCCTGGGTCGCTGCAGCGTTTGCGCTGACGCTGTACACCAGCGCTTTTTTGACTGAAATCTGGCGCGGTTGTGTCGCAAGCATTCCCAAAGGCCAGTGGGAGGCCAGCCAGTCACTGGCCATGAGCTTTTGGGAGCAGTTGCAATATATCGTGCTGCCGCAAGCTTTAAAAATCGCCATCCCGCCAACCGTGGGGTTTTTGGTGCAAGTGGTCAAAGGCACGTCACTGGCGTCAGTGATTGGCTTTGTCGAGCTGACCAAAGCTGGCACCATGATCACCAACGCTACGTTCAAGCCTTTTATTGTTTACAGCTGTGTGGCGCTGCTGTACTTTGCGCTGTGCTTTCCCATCAGCCTGTATGCCAAGACATTAGAAAGAAAAATCAATGCCAGATCAGCATAATCGGGTACGAGCAGCTACTGATTCAGTAGCGGACGGAGGACCAGAGGCGATCATCAGCATCACCGGATTGCGCAAATCCTTTGGCAGTAATGAAGTGCTCAAAGGCATTGACCTGCAGGTTGCGCGTGGTGAAGTGATTGCCATCATCGGCAAAAGCGGTTCGGGCAAAAGCACGCTGCTGCGCTGCATTAACGGGCTCGAGGCGTTTCAGCACGGCGCACTGACAGTGGACAGCAAGCCCCTGCTGCCGGGCAACGCGCAGGCCATGCGCGCGCTGCGTCAGACAGTGGGCATGATTTTTCAAAGCTTTAATTTGTTTCCTCACTTGAGTGTGGGTAAAAACATCATGCTGGCGCCGTCGCTGGTGAAAAAAACCGATATCACTGCGACCACAGCGCTGGCCAAAAAACTGCTGGATCGGGTAGGCCTGGCTGAAAAATTCGACGCCATGCCCGACCAGCTGTCTGGCGGCCAGCAGCAGCGCGTCGCCATCGCACGCGCACTGGCGATGGAGCCTGCCGTATTGCTGTGTGACGAGATCACCAGTGCGTTAGACCCTGAACTGGTGGGCGAAGTGCTGCGCGTGGTAGAAAGCTTGGCAGCGGAATGCATGACGCTGCTGATGGTGACGCACGAGATGAGCTTTGCGCGCAAGGTGTCCGATCGGGTGATCTTTATGCACCAGGGTCGCGTGCATGAAGTGGGGCCACCGAAAGCGCTTTTCAGCGACCCGAAAACGCCAGAGCTAAAGCAGTTTTTATCGTCACTGCAAGACTAGATTCAGCGCAAATTACCTGTGTGCCCGAACGAAAAGCGCCCAGGTTGCGGCCACACCGTCAACCCGTGTGGTTCACGCCCGACCTTGACTTTGTCTACTGCACCGCTGTCGGTGTTAAAGCGGTACACCTCGTCGTCGTAGCGTCCACCCAGCCACAGGTACTTGCCGTCTGCGCTGACATTGCCCATGTCGGGGCTGCCTCCGCCCGGTACCGGCCAAGTCTTGGTTACTTTTCGGGCGGCAAAGTCAATCACACTGACACTGCCTTTGCCGTTCGGCGTGCCGCGAATCTTGTTGCTGCCGCGATTGGCCACATACAAGCTTTTGCCGTCACGGCTGGGGTACAGGCCGTGCGCGCCCACGCCGGTGGGGATAAAACCAATTTGCTTGAAGCTGTCGCCATCAACCACATGCACACCGTCAACCATCATGTCGGCCACATAAAAAGTCTTGCCGTCAGGCGAAATGCGTACGTCTTGCGGCATGCCGGGCGTGGTGCAAATGTCAGCGCCCGCCGGGTTGGCCGGGTCAGGAATGTAGCGGGCTTTTTTGCCCGGAGCGGCGATCAATGCCTGTGCATCCGGCCGGTCAAAGTAGGCGCTGAGCTTGAGGGTGTCCACCACTCTGCGGTTGACCATGTCAATCTTGGTGACAGACCCATTGAACTCGCAGGTAAACAGAACAAATTTGCCATCAATCGAAAAATCTGCGTGGTTGATGCCTGCGCATTTAGGCGTGGGAAGGGTGAACTTCATCGCCATGGTTTTGGCGTCCCGAAAGTCCAGCCGCTTGTAGGCCTCTGCCACCACAATCGCAAACTGCCCGTCAGGCGACCAGTACAGGTTGTACGGGTCATCAACAGGAATGGCCGGGCCGGGCTTGCCGGTTTTCGGGTCAATCGGGGTCAGGCTGCCGTCCAGGCGACCTTCTGCATTGTTGGCCACCCATAGCGTTTTCAAGTCCCAGCCTGGCACGATGTGCTGCGGGTGCACACCAACCTTGAATTTGTCAACCACCTTGAGCGTGTTGGGATCAATCACTGACACGGTGTTTTCGCCGCGGTTGGGCACGTACACCCGTTCAAGCGCTCCAGCGACATTGGGGCTGAATTTGCCGGGCGCTATCTCACCGTACAAATTGGTTTTGTCAACCGCTGGCGGCATGCCGCTGACCATGTCCAGCGCGCCAGTTGGCAACGGGCCAGCCGGCGGAATGACGGGTTTGCTGTAAGGTGTTTGCGCCATGCTGATCGACACAGCGACAGCCCAGCCCAGCGCCAACCCCAAGCCAGCTTTCCAATAATTTTGTTGCATGTGAAGCATGTAAATAAGTTTTTGACTTGAACGGTCAGTGTAAAAATTGAATGAATGGCAGCAAGAACGACAGGCATTGCGCTAGCGCGGTGCGGTTGTCGCCTTTTTGATGGCGTCTGTGGTGATTTTAACAACCGCATCCACACCCAACTGGCCAAGAGCGGCGCTTGACGCACGCGGGTCGCCCAGCGTGCCTGATTTCCATCCGCCTCGGGCCGCGTCTGCAAATCGCTCTGGCCTGACCAGAGTGCTGTCGATCGCCATCAACAACGACGTGTCGGCTGAACCCGCGTGGGTGCCAATCTCGGCGGTAGTCAGACCTTTGGCTTTGAGCGCATCAAGGTAGGCGGTCTGCGTGGTGCGGTAGTAGTCAGCGACATAGTGCATGCGCGCGTTTGATGCGGCGGCCTCCCGGTTGAATTGCGCGGCTACTGCTGCCAATGCCTTTTGGTAGTTGCCGCTGTCGCCCAGCAGCACCACGTCAACGAAGCCGTGCTTTTTTAAGCTGCGCGCTGTGCCCAGCAGAATGTTTTTAAACGTATCTTCTGAAATAGAAATCGTGCCGGCAAAGCCCATGTGCTCGGTGGGTGGGTCAATGTTGCCTTCTGGGGTGTAGTTCAGTACCGGAGCCACCAGGGCATTGCCCAACGACAGTGCAATCTTGCCCGCCAATGCTTTGGCGCGGATGTTGTGCTTGCCAATCGCCATGTGAGGGCCGTTTTGCTCAGTACCGCCAATGGGGATCAACACCGTAGTTTTACCGGCCCGCAGGGCGGCGCTGACTTCTTGGGTGGTCAGCTCCTCAACATAAACACTGCTTTGCGCGTGTGCCAGCGCGGGCACGCCCATACATACAAGCCACAGCATGGCGGCCAGCCAACTACTTTTCAACACGGCAACTCCACGAGGTTACTTTTCAACATTCAGCTATTGTCGCTGCCGTTGCTTCACCCATGCTGTGGTGCAGCCAACCTGACCGGCGCCGGTGGCCATTGAGCAGGGGCTCAGTGCGGATGCCGGTGGTGGGCGTCAGGGAAATGTGGATGGCTATGGCTTAACGGCGCATGGCTGTGATCATGGCTATGCCTATGGCCAGCTTCATGCGCTGTGCCAGCAGGCACAACGCTGCCGCCATTGGACTCATGCTCGTGCTCATGCTGGTGCTCATGCTGGTGATGCGCATCATGCGTGTGTTCATGCGCATGTGCCAGCGCGATGTGATGGTGTTCGTGCGCATGGTTTTCCGTCAAATGCAGCCACACACCCAGCCCCATCAGGCCGCTGGCGGCCAAAAGCTTCCCCGTGACTGCATCGCCAAACAGCAGTACCGACAGCACCGCACCCACAAACGGCGCAGTTGAAAAATAAGCGCCAGCGCGCGATGCCCCAAGGTGCCGCAGCGCCACCACAAACAGCGCCAAGCTAACGCCGTAAGCCAGAAAGCCGATCACCATGGCCGCAGACATGCCCGCCAGCGACGGCAATGCGGCACCCCATAAAAAAGCCAGCAGCAAATTGGTCAAGCCAGCCGACAGACCTTTGATGCAGGCTATCCACGTTGCATCTACATGCGCCACCTTGCGCGTGAAATTGTTGTCCAGGGCCCAAAAAGCACACGCCAGCAGCACCGCCAGCGCGGGCCACAGCTCACTTGCCTGCAGGCTGGCACCCCCGCCGCTTTGTGGCCAGCTGAGCAGTACTGCGCCCGCCACAATCAGCGCCATGCCCAGCACAATGCGGCGGCCCAGATGTTCCTTGAACAGCGCCCAGGCCAGCAGTGATGTCAGCACCGCTTCGGCATTGAGCAGCAGCGACGCATGGCTTGCAGTCATGCGTGTCAGTCCAGACATTAGCAACACAGGGGCAACACCACCGCCGCACACCACGGAAGCCAACAGCCAAAATGATTCGCCGCGATTCAGCTGCGGCGTTGGCAGGTTTTTCAGCCGCCGATAAACTAGTAACCCCAGGCCCGACCCCGCATACAGCGAACCGGCCAGCAGCCAAGGGACAGCCTGGCCAGGCGAGGCTGCCAATAGGCTTTTAGCCAACGGCGTACCAGCACCAAACAAAACTGCCGATGCCAGTGCCGCCCAAACGCCCTCATGCCCGGCGATGGAACGTTTCTTGCCCATGTGGCTTGCCCTTAGCGTTGCGTTAAAGTGTTGATCATGCCATCGATTGAAACCAGGAAAGCCCATGTCAGCCCATCACAACCACAATCACGCAGACACCAGGAGCGCCAGCAACCCGCGCTACCGCAAGATTTTGTGGGCGGCGCTAGTCATCAATCTGGCCATGTTTGGCGTCGAAATTGGCGCAGGCTTTCAGTCAGGTTCGACCTCGTTGCTGGCCGATGCGATAGATTTTTTCGGCGATGCGGCCAACTACGGTGTGTCGCTGGCGGTGCTGTCAGCTGGCGCCCTGTTGCGGGCCAGAGCTGCGCTGATCAAGGGCGCCTGCATGATGGGTTTTGGTCTGTTTGTGTTAGGGCGCGCCGCGTGGATGTACGCCCAAGGCGGCACGCCAGAGGCACTCACCATGGGCAGCATTGGCCTGCTGGCGCTGGCCGCAAACGTGGCAGTAGCGGCCATGCTGTACGCCTGGCGCGAAGGTGACGCCAACATGCGCGGCGTGTGGCTGTGCTCGCGCAACGACGCGATCGGCAATATTGCGGTGATGCTGGCAGCGCTGGGCGTTGCGGCTACGGGCAGCGCCTGGCCAGACCTGCTGGTGGCCAGCGGCATGGCCGTGCTGGCGATGGCGGGGGGTTGGTCTGTTGTCAGGCAGGCTCGCGACGAAATCAGACACGCCCCAGCGACTTAATCAGGACACATCACAATGACCGCCCAAACCTTTGCCCTGACAGGCTTGCACTGCAACGCCTGCGTAGGCCGCGTGACCAAAAGCCTGGAGCCGCTGGCATCTGGCGTGACGGTCACCTTGAACCCGATGCAAGTCGTACTGACCGATGCGACAGCAGACTTTGAAACACTGAAAAATGTTGTTGCAGGCGCGGGCAAGTATGTATTGATTCGAAATCCGGTGTTGAAAACGCCTCTAGCCCAATCAATACGGGCGCAAGCAGCTCCTTTAAACATAGCAGATGAAAAATCTCCAGAGAGCTGGCTGGCCATTTACAGCCCGCTGTTGTTGATCGTTGCCTACATCCTGGGTGGCAGCCTGATGTTGCAAATCGGTATGGGTGGGCTGGCCAGCATCACAACCATGGACACCATGCGCTATTTCATGGCGGGTTTCTTTTTGGTCTTTTCGTTTTTCAAGCTGCTGGACATCAAAGCATTTGCCGATGCGTATGCGGGCTACGACGTGCTGGCCAAGCGCTGGCGCGGTTGGGCTCTGGTGTATCCATTTGTAGAGTTAGGCTTGGGTATCGCCTATTTGGCGCATTTCAGCCCGACGCTAACCCACTGGGTCACTATCCTCGTCATGGGCTTTTCAGCGATTGGGGTCATTCGTGCAGTGGCCAGTAAAACGCAGATTCAATGCGCTTGTCTGGGCACGGTTTTCAAGCTGCCGATGAGCACCGTCACCATCGTGGAAGACGTGGGCATGGTGCTGATGGCTGCGGTGATGCTGGTGGTGACGCGTTGAGGGTTGAACTTTTTCCGCAGCCCGGTATCATTACCTGATGCGCTTTTTTGTTCTCGTCCTCGTGGTCGTCCTGCTGCCTTTGCGCGGCTGGGCTGGCGATGCAATGGCTACGCAGATGGCGAATGCAGCCATTGCTACAAAAGCAGGAGCTGCTCGCGCCCATGAAATAAGGGCCGTAGACTCTTTCGGGCATCAAAATGAGGATTTTGAGGCGCCTCAAGCCATGGTTGATTGCCACCAGCAGGCGTCGACGCATTCACAGACAGATGAAACTGCTAACAACGACAATTGCGGTACCTGTCAAGCCTGTCAGGCGTGCCACACGGTGGCTTTGTTTCCTTCATCGCTTGACGTGATGACATCTTTCACGCCACCCCAGCTGCGCCCAACGCACGCCGCAGCATTTACCAGCGCAGCTACAGCGCTGGGCCAAAAACCACCGATTTCCTGACTTCCAGGCCCAAACTGGGCCTGTACCTTTGCCTTTTGGCTGGTGCTCGCCCGTGCGCTACCAAAAACACTGCAATTTTGACAATTGGCAGTGAGCATTTGCAAATCTTTCAGGAAATATCACCGTGGTTTTATCTATTTTTATTCAAAAACGCTGGCTGGCCGGATGGACAGCATCGCTTGTGTTGACGCATATGGCTTATGCACAATTGCCTGGCAATGCGGCACCAGCATTGCCCGAGATAACTGCGCCATATCCTTCAGCCTTCAAGGGCTACAAATCCTACACAGACGACCCCCTCGTCAACTGGAAAGCAGCCAATGACACCACGGCTAACGTTGGAGGGTGGCGCGAATACGCCAAACAATCGCAACAACCTGAAAACACACCTGCGTCCTCAGTCAAGCCGGAGCAGCCCCTATCTGTGCCCGGCGGAAAGGCTAAACCATGAAGACCGTCATGAAACCCCGAGCATTTATATTACTAGCGCTAGCAACCGCTGCGGTGGTTCTGGCTGGCTGCGCATCAGTCAACTTTGACCAGGCCTTGAACAATGCTAATCAGACAGCTGGCGCCTTCACGGGTGGGAAATTAGAGCTCAGCCGCACTGCGGAACAGCAACAAGCCAGAGCTAAATTGACAAACGATTTGCTCTCAAAGCCGCTGAGCTCTGATGATGCCGTGCGGGTTGCGTTAGCCAATAGCCCCGCTGTGCAAGCCCTGCTGGCACAAAGCTGGGCTGACATGTCTGCTGCCAATCAGGCGGGACGCATTGCCAACCCAGTGTTTGCTTTTGAACGCTTCACCTTTAAAGATGAACTTGAACTGGGGCGCTTGCTGTCGTTTGGTTTGCTAGATTTACTCACGCTACCGCGCCGCCAGGCGATTGCGCAAAGCAGAATCGCGCAGTCGCAGGTTCAATTGTCTGCCAACGTGGTCGAGCAAGTGACGCAAGTAAGGCAGGCCTGGGTACGGACGGTAGCCGCCCGCCAGACTTTGCAATACGCTGAGCAAATCAACACCGCCGCTGAGGCAAGTGCCGATCTAGCCAAGAGAATGCAGCAGGTCGGCAACTTTAACAAACTGCAGCGTGCCCGCCAGCAGGTTTTTTATGCTGACAGCACGGTGCGTCTTGCATCCGCTCAGCACGCCGCACTGGCTGCACGGGAGGAATTGTCACGGCTTTTAGGCCTGGCAGATGCGCAGTCCGCGCAGCTCCTGCTGCCAGACCGCCTGCCTGATTTGCCCAAAGAGGCCCGTGCCGCCGACGTCGTCAATGGCGTAGCGGTTGACCAGCGGCTGGATGTGCAACTTGCGCGTAGCCAGCTTGATGCAGCAGGCAAATCGCAGGGCCTGAATCTGATCACCAGCCTGGTTGACGTGGAAGTTGGCATACGGCGTGACACTGTTTTTGACAACGCAGGCGGGGTGGGTAGCGCTGCAGCCAGGCGCGGCTATGAGCTGGGGATACGCCTGCCGATTTTTGACTGGGGCAACGCCAAACGCGACGCGATGAACGCGCAGTCGCTCGCTGCAGCGAATCGCTATGAAGGCACTGTGCGCAGCGCCACGTCGCAGCTGCGTGAAAGCTACTCGGCCTACCGCACCGCGTATGACGTGGCCCGCCATTACCGCGATGAGGTCGTGCCGCTACGCAAAACCATGGCGGAAGAAAACGTGCTGCGCTACAACGGCATGCTGATAGGCGTGTTTGAATTGTTGGCCGACACCCGTGACCAGATCAGCAGCGTGGTCACAGCCATCAATGCGTACCAGCAGTTCTGGCTGGCAGATGCTGCACTCAGCGCATCCATGACAGGCAAGCCCACCGCCATGATGATGGCCGCCCCCGCGTCAGCAGGCAGTGCTGAAAAGCCCCACTAAACATTTAGAAAACACCATGAACAACAGACGAAACTTTTTAGCTGGCGCAGGAGTGATCACCGCCGCCGTCAGCGCAGCAGCAGTCAGCCGGGTAGCCATGGCTGCCTTGCCCGAGCCAGTTATGCAAACCAAGCCCGACACAATGGCCCCGCTGGTGCCCAACACAGGCAGGCCGTACAACCCGGTGGTTACGCTCAATGGCTGGACATTGCCCTGGCGCATGAACAACAACGTGAAAGAGTTTCATTTGGTAGCTGAGCCCGTGGTGCGTGAATTGGCACCGGGCTTTAAAGGCCACCTGTGGGGCTACAACGGCCAGTCACCCGGTCCGACGATTGAGGTGGTGGAAGGCGACCGTGTGCGCATATTTGTCACCAACAAGTTGCCTGAGCACACCAGCGTGCACTGGCATGGTCAGCGCCTGCCCAATGGCATGGACGGGGTCAGCGGATTGAATCAGCCTGCTATTCCCGTCGGTAAAACTTTTGTGTACGAATTTGTCGCGCGCCGCCCCGGTACCTTCATGTACCACCCGCATGCCGACGAAATGACGCAAATGGCGATGGGAATGATGGGGTTTTGGATTACGCATCCAAAAAATAAACACCCACTGATTGACGAGGTAGACCGCGACTTTGTGTTTTTACTGAATGCCTATGACATTGACCCCGGTGCCTACACGCCCAAGATCATGACCATGCTCGACTTCAACATCTGGAGCTGGAACAGTCGTGTCTTTCCGGGCATTGACCCGCTGGTGGTGCGCAAGAACGACAAGGTGCGCATCCGCATGGGCAACCTGACGATGACGAATCACCCGATTCATATCCATGGCCATGAATTCACCGTCACAGGCACTGACGGCGGGGCCACACCGAAGGCCGGACGCTGGCCAGAAGTCACTACCGATGTGGCAGTAGGCCAAATGCGACAAATCGAGTTTGTGGCCGACGAAGAAGGCGACTGGGCTTTTCATTGCCACAAGAGTCACCACACCATGAATGCGATGGGCCACGATGTCCCGACGTTGATTGGCGTTGACCACCGCGACATTGTCAAAAAAATAACCAACGTCATCCCCGACTACATGGTGATGGGTGAGCGCGGTATGGCCGACATGGCCGAGATGGAGATGCCACTGCCTGACAACACCGCACGCATGATGACCGGCGAAGGGCCGTTTGGCAGCGTAGAGATGGGCGGTATGTTCAGCATGGTCAAGGTGCGCAAAGACCAAAACGCTGGTGACTACAAAGACCCCGGCTGGTACAAGCACCCGCCCGGTACGGTGGCGTATGAATGGACAGGTGCGTTACCCAATCCGCAACGGTTGGTATCAGAAGGCGGGCAATCAATGAAAGCGCAAAACATGCCCGCCAAGGAGGTTGAAGTTCAAATTCGCAAACCTAATATGAACGGCATGGGAGGCATGAAACATTGATATTTTTCAGCAAACATTTTCAATTCACTTTGTAGAAGGCTTCTTATGAAATCAAAATCAATTCTTATTGCGCTTCCAGCACTCCTGCTGTCTCTCACCGCGATGGCGTCTGGCACCCATGCTGGAGGTCATGACGATGAAGCTATCGGCAAACCCGGTGCAGCTGCTAAGGTCACGCGTATCGTTTTGGTCGATATGACCGACAACTTGCGCTTCAGCGCTGCCAAGATTGATGCCAAACAAGGAGAGACGATTCGATTCATCGTCAAAAACACTGGCAAGGTCAAACATGAAATGGTTCTGGGCACCGCAAAAGAACTCAAAGACCACTACGAAGTCATGAAGAAAAACCCAGAAATGGAACATGCTGATGCCAATATGGTGACTGTTGCACCGGGTAAAACAGGCGAGATTATCTGGCAGTTCACCAAGGCGGGAACAGTCGATTTTGCTTGCTTGCAGCCTGGCCACTACGATGCTGGCATGAAGGGCTTGGTCAACGTTTCTAGCAATAAAACAGGTGATGGTCATGGCGCTCACAAACACTAAATCTCCATCGCGCCGGGCCGTCGTGCAGACGGCGCTTAGCCTTGCGTCTTTGGGCTACTCAACGATTGGCTACTCCGGCAACCCGCCTGACGTGGTGACGGTCTGGAAAACGCCCAGCTGTGGCTGCTGCAAAGACTGGGTCATCCATCTGCGCAAGGAAGGTTTTAACGTTGTCACCTACGACGTAAATGACAACGCGCCTGTTCGCCAAAAACTGGGGTTGTCCGCAAAGTTTGGTTCTTGCCACACCGCGCAAGTCGGCGGCTATGTGCTGGAAGGCCACGTACCAGCGCGACAAGTAAAGCGACTGCTCCGCGAAAAGCCTGCAGCCGTTGGGCTGGCAGTACCCGGCATGCCTGTTGGGTCACCAGGCATGGAAATGCGCGGCGATATGTTGGGTGTGCGTGATGCCTACAACGTGTTGCTTGTCACCCCAGACGGCAACTCGCGCGTTTATGAGTCCTACGCGGCGAAATCTGCAACTAATCCCGTTAGTAAATCGTAGTTAAATCGTTACTTATTCACTGAAAGACAAACATTATGAAAAACATTAAATCAATGCTCGCCATTTCTGCCATGCTGTTAGCAACAGCACATGCCTTTGCTGCATCGCATGCAGGCGCACCCATGGCAAAGGACGAAATGAAAAAAGAAATGCCTATGGCCATGTCAAAAGAAATGACTGACGGAGAAATTCGCAAAGTGGACATGGAGAACAAAAAGATCACTATCAAGCACGGCGAAATCAAAAATCTTGACATGCCGGGCATGACGATGGTGTTTCAAGTCAAGGACACCGCGATGCTGGACAAGGTCAAGGCAGGCGATAAAGTACGCTTCACAGCAGAAAAGGAACGTGGTGCTATTGTCATAACCAGTTTGGAGTCTGCCAAATGATGCTGACTTGTAAAGCTGAACTTTTTTAATTTCTTCTTGTCATAAATATGTGCCTAAATTTTCACGTTGTCTGTTAATTGTGTTGATGCTGATCGTGCTGCCTTTGCGCGGATGGGCCAGCAACATCATGGTGATAGACATGGCGAAAGTTGCCGTAGTGCAAGCCAACATGACCGATCAAACGGCCATGCCTGCTGATTGTGAAATGCACACACAAGCCTTGGCCGATGACACGACATCCTTGTGCGGCGGCTGCGACACGTGCGAGTTATGCCTGTCTGTTGCAAATTTGGCGTCCACCATCGGGACTGAACACGAGGCGGTACGGCATGCGTCACCACCAGCGCTAAACATCAGTTTCAGCAGCGCCATTCAGGCTATCAGCCAAAAGCCACCGATTTCCTGACTCACAAGCCCAAAGTGCGTCCGCTACAGGCGGCAGACGCTTTGAAATGGCCAACCGCAAGGGGGTCTATGCTTAATCAGGAGATGAATGTGAACAAATTTATACGACTTCTAGCAGTAACGGCACTGGCGATACCGCCAGCGTTTGCCGACAAACCTGAACTGGTCTCTGGCCAGGTTGTCAAGGTGGATGCCGGGCGCGGCAAAGTTACGCTGAAACATGGACCCATCAAAAGCATTGATATGGCGGCCATGACCATGCCGTTCAAAGTAAGCGATGCGTCCATGCTTCAAGCTGTGAAACCTTGCGATAGAGTTCGCTTTTCTGTTGCCATGGTTCAGGATGAACTGGTCATCACCCAACTTGATGTGGCGAACAGCAACAAGGCCAAGCCATGAAGCGCCTGTGTTTTTTGTGGCTTGCTTCTCTTTCTGTAGTCACGGCAGCCCAGGCGGGGCCGATGGGCTTTAACGGCAGCACGATGGCGATGGGTGACTTTTCACCCAACTGGAAGGAAGCTTGGGTTAACCATGCCGTGACACCGCGCGATGCGTTTGGCGTCGGGAGCGTGGCGATGCGGTCCGATGACAAGCGTTTGACGCGCGACTTCAAAGAGCTGACCTACACCCGGCTGGTGCAACGCATCAATGGTGAGCATTCGCAGACCAACTTTTGGCTTCTTGGTGGCGTGGGCCGAGTTACCGGCAACGACTTTGCAGGCAGCAAAACCATGCTAGCGCCAGGCGTGTCGGCGGACTATGAAACCACCCGGTTTTATGCGTCGGCTACAGCAAGGCTTTATCGCGAAAACTTGGGTGGTAACGGCATCAACCACGACTTTGTATCGGCGCGCACGGGCTTTTCGTTTTACGAAGTTGACTACGAAGAAACCCAGCCTTGGCTGATTGTGGAGGCGCGGCGCATGCGCGGTCTGTCTGACAAAACCGAGATCACACCGATGCTCCGGTTGATTCACAACCGCTACTTTGTGGAGTTCGGCGTGAACAACATGAAGCAGGGACGGTTTAACTTTATGTACATTTTTTAATCTGGAGAAAGCATCATGAAAACCTTAATTAACTTAACCGCTATGAAATCAGTAGCTTTTAGCGCCGGCATTATCTGGGTTACAGGCACTTTTAGTACGCCAGTCGCCGCTGAAAGCGTCAAAGCCACCGTCAACGGCATGGTTTGTGCATTTTGTGCGCAAGGCATTGAAAAAAGCCTGTTGAAAATGCCTGAGACTAAATCCGTATTTGTCGATTTGAAGAAAAAAATTGTTGCGGTTGAAGCCAAAGAAGGCCAGGCGCTGGATGGCAAAAAAATATCAGCAGAGATCAAGGACGCAGGCTACGACGTGGTCAAACTGGAGAATACGGCTCAGTCAGTTGACGACATCAAAGCGGCGATGAAAGCTAAAAAATGACCGCATCACCTGATGTTCAGTTATCTGGCAAGTGGCTGACTTTCGTCAGCCTGTTCACCAGTACTGGCACGTTGCTTTGCTGCGCGCTGCCAGCACTGCTTGTGGCGCTGGGCGCGGGAGCAGCGCTGTCAACGCTGGTGGCTTTTGTGCCCGGCCTCGTGTGGGTAAGTGAATACAAAGAAGCCGTGTTTGGGGTTGCAGGTGTGATGCTGGCGTTAAGTGGGTGGTTGCAATGGCGTGCCCGCTTTGCGCCATGTCCTGTCAACCCGTCGCTGCGGGACGTCTGCCTGCGCAGCCGCAAAACGTCTCAGCACGTCTACGTTGCCAGTGTGTTGGTGTTTGCAGTGGGGGGCTGGTTTGCATTTGTACAGCCGCTGCTTACTATGCGATAAATTCTGTAATTGCTACATATTAAGTAGCTGCTCGCGCCCGTATCAATTGGGCTATGGGCTCTTTTGTTACCTAAGCCGCGTTTTTGTCAAGCAAACGACAGCGAGCGTGTTATGGTGCTGCCCATGTCCAAAGCCATACGCTACACCTTGCTATCCATCCGCGACCTGGCGGTTTCATTTGGCCCTTTTGTCTTTTTGGCGCTTGCCTTGCTGGCACTGGCGTACTGGTGGCTCGACCCAAACCCGCCCAAGCGTGTCACGCTGGCCACTGGCCCCGCGCAAAGCGCTTATGAGGAGTTTGGCAAACGCTATGCCAAAGCGCTGAAGCTGGACGGCATCACGGTGGAGCTGATCCCCACCGAAGGCTCTGCGGCAAACTTGCAGCTGCTGCGTGAGGGCAAGGTGGACCTGGGCTTTGTGCAGGGCGGCACCAGCGACTACACCGATGTTGACAAAGGCAATCTGGAATCGCTCGGCAGCTTGTTTTTGGAGCCCCTGTGGCTGTTTTACCGCGAAGACGCCGCGCGCAAAATTACCACCACCGCAGTGCTGACAGGGTTAACGCAATTGCAAGGCATGAAAATCAACACCGGCACGCCCGGCAGCGGCGTACCCAGCTTGGTGAACAAATTGCTGGAGAGCAACCGGGTCGACCCCGCCAGCTTGAAAGTGTCCAGCCTAGAGCAAACGCCTGCGACGATGGCTTTTTTGGCAGCCGACATTGACGCAATTGTGTTTGCCTCAGCGCCTGAATCGCTGATGGTGCAAATGCTGCTGCAAACCCCGGGTGTCAAGCTGATGAACTTTCCGCAAAGCGACGCGTATTCGCGGCGCTTTGACTTTTTAAGCGCGACCCGCCTGCCGCGCGGCGTGGTCGACTTGGCAGCCAACATTCCGCCTGATGATGTGCGGCTGGTCGGCCCAACCACCGCGCTGGTGTCCAGAGCCACGACTCACCCTGCCTTGCTGCAATTGTTTGCGCTGGCCGGTAACGCACTGCATGGCGGGGCAGGATGGTTCAAGCGGGCACGTGCTTACCCAAACATTGAAAACAACGAGCTCCCGATTGCCAAAGAAGCCGAGCGGGCGATCAAAAACGGCCCGCCATTGCTTCAGCGTTACCTGAGCTTTTGGATGGCGAATCTAGTAGAACGCATGTGGCTGGCGATGGGTGTCATTCTGGCGCTGCTGCTGCCGCTGTCACGCATTTTGCCGCCGCTATATACCTTCAGGGTGCGGTCGCGCATTTTCAGGTGGTACGGCCAACTGCGCGATATTGAGCTGCGCATTACCTTGCAAAACAAAGCTGCGCTGATGCAAGAACTGAACGCGCTGGAAAGCCGGGCTGAAAAAATCACCGTGCCGCTGTCGTACACCGACGAACTTTACGCACTGCGCAGCAACATTGCGCTGGTGCGCAAAAAGCTGACGCGCAGCGACACCGCAAAAGACAACACTCTGCCTGCCTAAGCTTGACTGCTGCCGCGACTGGTCAAGACAGGCCTGGTCGGCACCGCTGACCGTTGACGTTGAATGGCGTGCTGATGGCGGTGGAGTGGCTCGCGTAAGTTCGTTCATGTTTAAAGTCTGGTGCAAAGCTGCCGGCAAATTTAGTCCGACGGCATTTTGAACCAGCGATTTTGTGCATAACGAAACACTGTGCTTTTCTGTGTACCCGGCTGTGCATCGATCTGAAACAAATGCAGCCATTGGTTATCTACCAGCTGCCTGACGACGGAATGGCTTGCGATGATGCTGTCAATCGCCGTTTTGGGCGCTTCGATGAACACACTCAAACGCAGCGGTGTGTGCTGCCATTGTCTGCCGTCGTGCAGCGACTGCATCGGCAGGCCAATCCGCAAGTCGCCACCATTGCCCTCAAAAACGCCCAGCTTGCCACCCACCACGTTGTGCAACACCTTGTTGCCACTGCCGTATTTGACGTTGTCAACCACGCTGGCGTAGTACTGCATGTTGATCCAGTTCGTCACTACCATGGGAGCGGTCATGATGAGGGTCAGCACGCCAAGGCCGGGGTCCTGGCTGTGGTCGTAGTCGTGCAAAAAAGCGCGGCCTGCGAGGTTCATGTGCTGGCTGCGCGTGCGCGGCGCGACGATAAAGGCCGCGTTGTTGGCCAAGCCCCATTCGGGCCGCCCCTGAGCCCAGTCGTTGGCTCTGGCTTTGAGAGCTTTTTCCAGCTGCTCTGCATCGCGTGCCAAATGCGCCAGACCCAGCGCAGGTGCGCGTTCGGCTCTGGCGCGCTGGCCTGCCATGACTGCCGCGATGCGAAGTTCCTGCAAGTCGGCATGATGGCTGGCGGGCATCAAATCGGTGTCGTACAAAGTCAACTCGTCAGTGGTGGTATTGTGCATGCCGCCTACAAACCAGGTGGTGTCAGGAACGCTGATATCTTTGGCCAGCAGCATTATGCGCACCGCCGCATCGTTGAGCAGCGCCGCCAGCACCCGGGCATTGACTTCACCCGTTTGGCCACCACACGCACCACAGTCCAGCCCAGCGGCGTGGGGGTTGTTGGCGGTCTGGCTGCCGTGGCCAGCCAGCAAAACGATGCGGGCAAAGTCTTTGGTCACGCCGATGGCCCCCAGAATGCCAGCAGCCATGTCTGCACGTGATTGCAGTTCAGCTTCTGGTGTTGTGCCAGCCAGGTTTTGCAGCCGTGGCCGGGCTGCCTTGACCTCATCGCCTGACAAACCCGTTTTCTCCACCGTGTTTGGCGTGGCGTAACTGGGCAGCGTGTTTTTCAAGAGCTTGCCTGCGTACAGCAGGCCGCAGGTTTCAACAAAACTAAAGCCGCTGCTGGCCGTGCTGCGAAAGTTTTGCCAGGTGCTGCGCCAAGTCAGGTTTTGCTTGCGCCTCTGGGCAATAGCTTGGCCTAGCGAGACAGAATCGCATTTATCCGTAGCATCCCACACGTCAGTTGTGCAGCGACTTGCCGCCAGCAAACCGGGCAGTTGCGGCCGCACCATGGCCGTGCCGGTGGTTGAGTAAGAAATAAACAAACCAAAAAAGCCCGCAAAGCCGCGTGTTTGAATGGTCGGGCTGCTGGCTTCTAGCGCGCGGCGAAAGACTTCGGAGCGCACATCAATGCAGAAAATAGCCTGTACCGTTGGCAGCTCTTTCGTGTTGTTCGGCTTGAACAGCTGCGGCAAAGGCCCGTTCGTCAAGCCCTTGACCAGGCCTTCCTGATAAGCTCGCTCCAAAGCGTCCTGAAGCATCCAATCATGCTTGTTTTGAGTATCAAATAAGGCTGGAGCCGAATAAACACGGGTGTAAGCAGCTCCCCATTTTATAGCAATTGCTTTGTTAGTTGGGTCTTGCAGCAGCAGCCATTCCCAACCCAGGCGAACAGCCAGCAGCTCAATGATGTTGTCGTCATCTGCCCGGCCCGCCGCCGTGCCCAGCCGTGCTTGCCAACGCTCGTAAGCGCACCACGAGGCCCAGCCGTTGATGCTCATCAAGAGTGCGGTGTAGTAGTCGGCGCAGTGCTCAGCTTTCAAACCGAGCGCCTGCGTCGCGGCAGCGATCAGCGCTCGCGGGTTATGCGGCAAGCTGGCTGCCTTTTGGTTGAAGCCCTTGTAGCCCATCAGCAGCGCGGTGCTGTGGTCGTTGGCCAATTGCCGGGCCCAGCTGGCATAAAGGCCCACACGTTCTGGGTTCCAGGCGGCTTGGCTCACATCAAAGTAGGCCGCGCAGTGCTGGCTGATCTGGTGCGTGACAAAGTCAACCCACGCCAGGGCGTGCGTCAGGTCGCGCTGGCTGTCTGCCAATGTAGTCATCAGCACGTGTGGCTTGGCCGCTGGGGCGTTGCGCGTCATGCTGTCGATCAACTCGTCGATGTTGCAATCTGCACCAGCTGCATCAATCGCTGCTTGCAAATGCGCTTGCGTCAAGCGACCGGCCTGCCACTCGGCCCCATAAAAAGAGCGCGGCATGACCAGCGGCGTGCCCGACAGCTGACCTAGTTGCTTGGCAGCGGCAGCAATCGGTTGATCCACAAAACCCAAGTACGGATTAACGGCAATGAACTGGTCCAGTGGCCAGGTAGGGGCAATACGCTGGCAGGCCTGGTTGATTGCCAGGTTGATTGCCAGGTTGAGAGCTTGTTCAATCTGGTCGTTCATTTAATGGCTCCTACAGCAGGTATTGATGTGCGGGACAACCTGGCAGGCCAGATGCGAAACGTCATGCGGGTAAACCACTCGTCCAAGTACAAGCCGGCATAGAACCAGGGATACAAACGGCTGGCCACGGTGCCGTGAGGCCGTGCTCGTATCAGGCACTGCATGACGAACAGCAGCGCAAAGCACAGCATCACCCAGGCAATGTCGAACGTATTCACGGCGCTGGTTTGGGGCATGTCAACCAACCAGCCAAACACGCGATGCAAACCAAAGTAGACAAACGCCACGCCGAACGCGCCCAGCATCAAACTTAGCGGCCACAGCCCTTTTATGCTAAGGGCTTGCGCCGTCAGCAATGGCGCTATGGCCAAGGACACAATCGCCGCGAGCACCCACAGCGCGCTGAGCCTGTCGAAAGCCACGCCCCACAACGCGCCAGCGGCTGCGACCATCACCAAACCGCTGAGAGCGCCGACCACAAACATGCTAAGGCTGACAGGTTCTGGGGGTGCTGTCATGGCCTTCAGGCGGGCTTGTTCCACTGCACCGCCTGCCGCTAAAAATGCATGCGCCTTGTACAGAGAATGAGCCACCAGATGCAGCAGCGCCAGGTCGTAAGCCCCGAGCCCGCACTGCATCAACATGAAACCCATTTGCGCGCAGGTCGACCACGCCAGCATCACCTTCACGCTGATGCGCGTCATCATCACCAGTGCGGCCAAAGCAGCTGTCAAGCTACCCACCACCACCAGCAGGGTCTGCGCACCAGCGACGTCGGCCACCAGCGGGCTCAAGCGAATCATCAAAAAACCGCCCAGATTAACAATGCCCGCATGAAGCAAGGCCGACACCGGCGTAGGCGCTTCCATGACCTGGATCAACCAGCCATGGACGGGCAGTTGCGCGCACTTGAGTAAGGCGCTGATGACGATCAGGTACACAGCAGCCTTCAGCGCCAGGGGATAATCAGGCAACGCTTGCGCTTTGGCGATGACGACGTTGATATCCAGGCTACCCAGGCTCATGCCAATCAAAGCCACACCAGAAAACAAGCACACATCACCCAAGCGGCTGGCCAAAAACTTTTTGTGCGCAGCGATCAAAGCCGCCGGCCTGCTTGAGAAAAACGTCAGCAACTGGTGCAGCGCCAGACTGGTCGCCAGCCAGGCCGCAGCCAGCACCGCCAGGTTATTCGTAACCACGACCACACTGACAGCTGCCAAAGTTGCCATCAACCAGCGCACATAGCGCGGCTGCGATGCATCACCGCCCATATAGCTTTGTGAATAGCGGGTGATGACCCACGCAATAAAAGTCACCAACAGCAGCAGAATGCAGCCGAGTGCATCAGCGCGCAGGCTGTAACCAATCAGCGGCTTGCCGGCAGCCAACAGCGCCAAAGAGGCAGCCGCCAAACCAAGCGCCAGCCCGGTACAGGCTCTGCCCACACGCCACTTGGCCAACAGAGCCGCCACCGCATACAGCAGTGGAATGGCCAGCAACAGTGAGCCGCGCAAGGGTTGTAAAAAGTCGGGTGAGGCCAGCAAAATCCGCTCCTTTTTTATTAAGTAGCGTAACTATGCCTATTTGATTCAATTCTGTAAAATACATATTCATCGCGTTAACGTTCTTTTTTAAAGATGTATTGAGATGTCCAGACTTAACTATCACCACCTACATTACTTCTGGGCTGTTGCCAAAGAAGGCAACCTGACGCGGGCTGCTGAGCAGCTGCATGTGTCTCAATCTGCGCTGTCAACACAAATAAAGCAACTTGAAGACCGGCTGGGCCAAGCGCTTTTTACCCGTGAAGGCCGGGCACTGCAACTGACCGAAGCCGGCCGCGTGGCACTGACCTACGCCGACACGATTTTTGAAACTGGCAATGAGCTGACTGCGCTGCTGCGCGACGGTCAGCGGCTGGCGCGGCAGGTGCTGCGCATTGGCGGTGTGGCCACACTGTCGCGTAACTTCCAGGAGAACTTTGTCAAGCCGCTGCTCAAGCGCGATGATGTGGAGCTGGTGTTGCAGTCGGGCGGACTGGACGAACTGTTGACTCGGCTGGCGGTGCACAACCTGGACGTGGTGCTGAGCAACCGCAAAGTCCACGCGAGTAGCCACCACCCGTGGCGCTGCAGGCGCATCGCGCGGCAGGCCGTCAGCTTGGTAGGCAAGCCTAGAACCAAGGCCAAGGCGTTTCGTTTCCCAGAAGAGTTGGCCGAGCAACCCTTGTTACTACCTGGCCGTGACAGCGACATTCGCGCTGGGTTTGACGTGCTGTGCGAACAACTCGGCCTGCGCTACCAGGTGCTGGCCGAAGTAGACGACATGGCCATGCTGCGCCTGCTGGCGCGTGACTCTGGAAACGTGGCCCTACTGCCCACCGTGGTGGTGCAGGACGAGCTAAAAAGCGGCAAGCTGGAGGAGTATTGCGTGGTGCCGCAGCTGCATGAAAACTTCTATGCAATAACGGTACAGCGGCATTTCGAGCCACCGCTTTTGAAGACGCTGCTCAGGCGGTCTGAGGCTGAAGTGCTGGGAGCAACCTAAAGCCCAAGAGATTTCCAGCCTGCATGCCCAAGCTTTTCAAGCGTGGCAATGTTCGCTTTAAAAATTGCGTCAGCATTAGGAAAAGCCTCCACAGCCCGCTCAACGCTGTCTTCGCGAAGCAAATGCAATATCGCGAATGGTGCGCGATTGGTGTAGTTGCTGATGTGGTCCGGCTCAGTGCCATCAAACTGAAACTGAGGGTGAAAACTGGCGAGCTGAACGACGCCTTCCAGGCCATGCTCGTCAACCACGCCTTCAGCGATTTCTAAAAAATCATTAAAGTCGAGAAAGTCTTCAAACAGCGTCGGGTGAATCAGCAGCGTGGTGTCGATCTCGCTCGCAGGCGTGGCAACCAGCAAGTCAAGCTCGCGGTCAAGGTCTTCCAGCAAGTCGTCTGCATGGCGGGCTTTGCTAACTACCAGGCGAACTTGAGTTTTAACGTAAACGGCTTTGGCGAACGGGCAAAGGTTCAGGCCAATCACGGCAGCCTCTAGCCAATGCCTCGTTTTCGTCAGAACTTCTTCGTCGGTCATGCCCCGAACCCGCATTCATTCAAACAGGGGCCACGGATCTGGCTTTGCCAGTCCGTAGGCGCAGCGGCCCCCTCGGGGGGCAGGGCGTTACACGAAGTGAACAACCGTGGGGGCACTATTTCAACGCTTTGTAGCGCATGCGTTTTGGCTTGGCACCCTCTTCTCCGAGGCGCTTTTTCTTGTCCGCTTCGTACTCTTGGTAGTTGCCATCAAAGAACGTCCACTGGCTGTCGCCCTCTGCCGCCAGAATATGCGTGGCAATACGGTCCAAAAACCATCGGTCGTGGCTGATCACCATCACTGAACCCGCGAACTCCAGTAGCGCGTCTTCAAGTGCGCGCAGGGTTTCAACGTCCAAATCGTTTGACGGCTCGTCAAGCATCAACACGTTGCCGCCAGCAATCAATGTTTTGGCCAAATGCAAGCGCCCGCGCTCGCCCCCTGACAGCGTCCCCACACGCTTTTGCTGGTCGCCACCGTTGAAATTAAAACGACCTGCATAAGCACGGCTTGGCATTTGAAATTTGCCGACGTTCAAAATGTCCAGCCCGCCCGAGATGTCTTCCCACACGGTTTTTTCATTCGCCAGATCGTCACGATTTTGGTCCACAAAGGCCATGCGCACGGTCGAGCCCTTGATGACTTCACCGCTGTCCGGCAGCTCTTTACCTGCTATGAGCTTGAAGAGCGTTGACTTGCCCGCACCGTTCGGGCCGATGATGCCGACAATCGCGCCGGCAGGCACAGTAAAGCTCAAGTCATCAATCAGCACCCGGTCGCCAAACGACTTGGTGACGTTTTTAAATTCAATCACCTGCGCGCCCAAACGCTCGGCCACGGGGATGAAAATCTCATTCGTCTCCACACGCTTTTGGTATTCAAAATCGCTGAGTTCTTCAAACCGTGCCAGACGTGACTTGCTTTTGGCCTGACGCGCTTTCGGGTTTTGGCGTGACCATTCAAGCTCCTTCTTCAAAGCTTTGGCACGCGCTTCTTCGCCTTTTTGCTCAGTGGCTAGGCGTTCGCCTTTTTGCTCCAGCCACGTGCTGTAGTTACCCTTCCACGGAATGCCGTGACCGCGGTCAAGTTCCAAAATCCATTCGGCCGCGTTATCCAAAAAGTAACGGTCGTGGGTAATGGCCACCACAGTGCCTGAATAGCGCTGCAAAAATTGCTCCAGCCAGTCGACCGATTCCGCGTCCAGGTGGTTGGTCGGCTCGTCTAGCAGCAGCATGTCGGGCTTGCTCAACAGCAGGCGGCACAGCGC
>JANYED010000176.1 GCA_025363315.1 Polaromonas sp. | reverse complement strand
CCATGCCGAAGCGATTTTGCAAAAGCTGGGCCTGCCGTATCGCGTGATGCTGCTGTGTACTGGCGACATGGGTTTTGGCGCGACCAAAACCTATGACCTGGAGGTCTGGCTGCCCGCGCAAAACACCTACCGCGAGATCAGCTCGGTCTCCAACTGCGGCGCGTTCCAGGCGCGGCGACTGCAAGCCCGGTTCAAAAATTCGCAAGGCAAAAACGAATTTGTTCACACGCTCAATGGCTCAGGTCTGGCAGTGGGGCGCACATTGGTTGCTGTTCTTGAAAATTACCAGCGCGAAGATGGTGGCATTGACATTCCAACAGCCTTGCAGCCTTACTTGGGTGGCCTTACACGGTTAACCAACTAAAAGAAGTGCTCGGTTAGAATCAATGATCGAGCGGAGAGGTGGCAGAGTGGCCGAATGTACCTGACTCGAAATCAGGCGTACCGCAAGGTACCGTGGGTTCGAATCCCACCCTCTCCGCCACCCGTTTTGGACGTTATCAACGCATGCAGCAGTTGATTCACGCACAAGGTGTCAACGTGCCAGCAGCCACCGCTATCGACCCTGCAGCTACCCCCCCGCTTAGCAAATTTGGGCGGGATGACTGGGTCGACATGCAGCTTGCCAAAAGCTTCATGCGGGAAACCAAGCGCTCATTGCCGGCGTCTTTGGCGGTCACCTGGATCATGGCTGCGGTGCTCTACAAGGCTGCGCCCATGCTGGGGCTGCTGGCTTGGGTGATTTTGTCAAACATCTTCATGCTCTTGCGGTACCTGGTCGTTTTGCAATATCAAAGCAAGATGCGGGACATTGCAGGCGACGCGTTGCGCCATTTTTTATGCAAATACGACATCCTTTGGTTATCGGCCGGTTTGCTGTGGGGCTTGTCAAGCCTGCTTTTTTTTGAAAAGTCTACCGGGTTTGAGCAGTTCATTTGCGGTTTGATCCTGGTTGGGGTCTCATGCTTTTCGGTGTATTCGTATTCCTCTCGCCTGACATGCTTTTTTTCGTTTACCAACGCGCTGTCGGGCGCAGCGGTGGCGGTCGTCGTCTACCAGCTTTTGGTAAAGCAGTCCCTGCCGTCCAGCAGCGACAGCCTCGGCCTGATCGCTTTGACGGTGGTGTTTCATTTGTTGGTGCGGTACTTTGCGATTCACTTTCATTCCTTGCAGCGTCAAAGCCTGCAACTCAAGTTTGACAACAGCCAGTTGATCGAGTCACTGACTGCAAAAACCAACGCTGCGCTCGATGCAGTCGACAATAAAAATCGATTTATCGCCAGTGCCGCACATGATTTGCGTCAGCCGGTACACGCGCTGAACCTGTACGCCAGCTGGCTGGTGGACGAGCCTGAGTTGAGCCCGCAAGTAGCGCCGCAAATTGTGCGCTGCACCAACGCGGTCAATGACCTGTTCAATTCGTTGTTCGATTTTTCTGGCCTCAACGCTGAGTCACCCGCCGTGGATTGGCAGCCAGTTGATCTGGCCAAACTGCTAGCGGATTTGCAGCATCAATACGCGCCGCTGGCACAGCAGAACGGTTTGCGGCTACGGCTGCATAGCGGCGATGCATGCACACGGTCAAATGCCGTGCTGCTCAAACGCCTGCTCGGAAATCTGATTTCAAATGCCGTGAAAAACACTCGGCAAGGTGGCGTGTTGCTAGCACTGCGCCAGCGCAAGGCGCGCTGGCGCATTGAGGTGTGGGATACCGGCGTGGGCATTGATGCCGAGCATCAGGAGGCTATTTTCCAAGAGTTTTACCGCGTGCCCAGCCAGGGCACCGATGACGGTTTTGGCCTCGGACTGGCAATTGTCTCGCGCCTTAGCGAGGTGCTGGGCCTAAGGGTTGGCGTGCGCTCCACCATTGGGCGCGGAAGCGTTTTTTGGGTTGAAGGCAAGCGCGACAGTCCCGCCACTAGTTTGAACCCCCCGATTACAAAAGTCCTTGTGTCCGGGCCAGGTGACCGGCTTGTGACCGGCTCTTCACATTCAACCGCCTGAACAATCGCCACAGGTGCACTTTGACGGTGTGCTCACTGATTTGCAGGTTGTCGGCAATGTCGCGGTTGCTTAAACCTTTGTCGAGGAGAACCAGCAGCTGTTTTTGCCGTTTGGACAGCTTGCCGATAGAAACCGTGGTTTCGGTGTCGGCGTCGGGTTCGTCGATCAAAAAAGCCCGCAGCACATGTGCAATCTCAGTCGCACCCACTGACTTTTCCAAAAATGCCGCTGCACCGGCCTCAATGGCCAAGTCTTCGTAGTCACTGGATGGCGACGCGGTGAGCACCAAAATAGGCACGTCTGGGTAGTTGCGCTTCAGCTCGCGAATACCTGATACGCCGTGCGTGTCCGGTAGCTTCAGATCAAGGCAAATCAGCTGTGGCAGGCCGTGTTTTTCAACGGCTTGTGATACGACGGCGATCCGTCCGAGTTCCACGACGTTTGTGTTCGAACTCAAACGACGCACCAACATCGCGATGGCTTCGCGCATCAAGGGGTGGTCGTCAATTACAAAGATGCTCATTGGGTTTTGGCGGGGTCTTGCCCGCGTAAAACGACAAGCATAACCGTTTTGTTATCGGCAAAATCCACAAAAATAGTTGCTGAAACCGTGAAGTTTTCACGTTGACTAATCATGAATGCCACATTCTCATCGCCGCATTGCCAGGCGTTAATGCTTACGTATTTAAAGCCCGGCCCGACCAGTTGTAGCCGCCGGTTTTTTAATTTTTCAGATCGTGGCTTGCGGCTTGAGCGCTGTTGCAATTTCGCTAATCTCAACGCCTTGAACGGTGTCGAGTTGGCTTTGCAATGCAGGCAGGGCATCAGCGCCTTGCTGCTGCAAACTCAAAATGGCTTGCGCTGCGTCTTTCGGTGACACGAAGCCCCGGCTTTGCAGCAGCAGCTTGCCATCGCCGCCGAGACACTTGAAGTAAAACTGGCCGTTAGTTTCACGGTATTGCTTAAAGCTCGGCCTGGCGGTCTTTGCGACTTCGATTTTGCCAGTCGCTTGCGACTTGGCTTGCAGCTTGCGCAGGCCTACAGCGTGGCGCAGCGCCTGCATCAAGGGTGCGGATAGGGCAGTGGCTTTGGCAGCACCGGCTTGCAAAATCTCCTCGATCTTTTCGGGGCTGGCCATCAGCGCGTGATACTGCTCGCGCATCGGGGCTACATCGCGGTCGATGCGTTCAAACAGCATGGTTTTGGCGTCGCCCCAGGCGATGCCCTCTGTATAGGCTTGCCGCATGGCAGTGGTGTCGTCTGCACTGGCAAAAGCCTGGTACATCTGAAACAGGGCCGAGCCTTCAGTCTGCTTGGCAACGCCGGGCCCGTTCGAGTCAGTCACGATACCGGCAATGAGTTTTTTCAGTTGCTCCCGGCTAGAAAACAGCGGGATGGTGTTGTCGTAGCTTTTGCTCATTTTGCGGCCATCCAGGCCAGGCAGGGTGGCCACAGATTCTTCAATCAATGCCTCCGGCAACACCAGCAGGTCGCCATACAAATGGTTAAAGGCCTTGGCCATGTCACGCGCCATTTCAATGTGTTGAATCTGGTCGCGGCCCACCGGCACCTGGTTGGCCTTGAACATCAAAATATCCGCCCCCATCAGCACCGGATACATGAACAAACCCACCGAAATGTCAGCATCTGCGTCGCTGCCGGCGGCCAGATTTTTATCGACCTGTGCCTTGTAGGCGTGTGCGCGGTTAAGCACGCCTTTGCCCAAAACGCAGCTTAAAAACCAGGTCAGCTCGGGGATTTGCGGAATGTCAGACTGGCGGTAAAACGTGACGCGCTCCGGGTCCAGGCCGGCAGCCAGCCAGCTGGCGGCGATCTCCAGCGTGGACTGCTGGATGCGCGCGGGTTCGCCCGTTTTGATGAGCGCGTGGTAGTCGGCCAGGAAGTAAAAACTTCTCGCGTTGGTGCCCTTGCTGGCGGCCACTGATGGGCGAATCGAGCCCACGTAGTTGCCCAGATGCGGCGTACCCGAGGTGGTGATGCCGGTTAAAAAGCGTTGCGTCTTTGCTTGCGTGTTCATCATTTACTTCCTTGCCTACTTCACCAGATAGGCCAGGGGTGTCAGCACCGTTTCAAGCACGCCGTAAGTTACCGACATGAGCGGCTGCATCCACAGCTTGCTTACCACGCCAGCCAGCACCAGCGCCATCACGACAAAAAAGCCCCAAGGTTCAATGCGTGACACCAAAGCCGCCTGCTTGTACGGCAGCAGCCCGACCAGAATGCGACCACCGTCCAGCGGCGGCAGCGGGAACAGGTTAAACACAAACATCACCACATTGACCAATATGCCGGCTTGGCACATTTTCAAAAAAAACGGCTCGCTCACCTGAGCGCCCTGCAGCAGGTAAAACGCAATGCCCCAAGCCAGAGCCTGCACAAAATTCGATGCCGGCCCAGCCAGCGCCACCCACACCATGTCGCGTTTGGGGTTTTTCAGATTGCCAAAATTGACCGGCACTGGCTTGGCATAACCGAACAAAAAAGCGCCCGATGTTGCAAAGTAAAGCATCAGCGGCATGGCGATGGTGCCGACCGGGTCGATATGCTTGAGCGGATTCATCGTGACGCGGCCCAGCGACCAGGCGGTGTTGTCGCCCAGGTATCTAGCGACATAGCCATGGGCTGCCTCATGAACCGTGATGGCGAACAGCACGGGCAGGGCGTAAATAGCGACGGTTTGAATGAGGTTTGCAATGTCCATGCGCTGATTATCCCTGCCAGCAAAAACGTCAGGCCTGAAGGCCAAGTGCTGCCAGGTCTCCGCGACCCACGCGCGTGACAACGGGCTCGCCGCCCTCACCCATAGCGGTTAGGTCAATCACGGTAGAGGGCTCTTGATGGCAAGCGCCGGCGTCCACAATCGCTGCCAGCTCGTGCTCCATCACATCGCGGATCTCATTTGCATCGTTAAGCGGGACGGTTGCGCCAATCGGAATCAGCGTGGTGGCCAGCAGCGGCGCGCCGTGCAGGTCCAGCAGCGCTTGCAGGGTTTTATGCTCGGGCACGCGCAACCCGATGGTCTTGCGTGCGGGATGGCTCAGTCGGCGGGGTACTTCTTTGCTGGCCTCCAGAATGAAGGTGTACGGCCCGGGCGTGGCGGCTTTGAGCAACCTGAACTGTTTGTTGTCGACCCGCGCATAGGCGCTGAGTTCTGACAAGTCGCGGCACAGCAGGGTCAGGTGATGCTTGTCATCCACCCCGCGAATGCGCCGCAGGGCGTCGGCTGCAGCCTTGTCGTCCAACTGGCACACCAGCGCGTAACTTGAGTCTGTGGGCACGGCCGCAATGCCGCCTTTGGCTAGCAGCTGCGCGGCTTGCTTGAGCAGGCGCGGTTGGGGGTTGTCAGGGTGAACTTGAAAAAACTGCGCCATCAAGCCTGCTCAAAGTGCGCCGTTCGGTGCCGACCCATCTGGATTGCTGCCAGTCACTGAATACGGTCCGCCAACAGTTCCCAAACCGGCGTCAGCTGCCCAGGCAAGAACGGCAGCGTGCCTAGGTCCGTGCGGCTTTCTTCGGGGCTGTGAAAGTCGCTGCCGCGCGATGCGGCAAGACCAAACTCTTTGGCGGTGTCAGCGTATTTCACATATTCAGCCGCCGAGTGACTTCCGGTGACGACTTCAACACCGCGCCCGCCATGGGCTTTGAATTCGATGAACAGGGCATATTCTTCATTGGGCGTGAACTTGTATCTAGCGGGATGCGCAATGATGGCCATACCTTTAGCGCCAGTGATCCAGCCTACCGCGTCTCTCAGGCTGGCCCAGCGGTGCGGTACATAGCCGGGCTTGCCTTCAGTCAGGTATTTGCGAAAGACTTCATTGGTCTCGCTGCACACGCCACTTTCGACCAGAAAGCGTGCAAAGTGGGTGCGTGAAATCAGCTCGGGATTGCCGACAAACTTCAGCGCGCCTTCGTAGGCGCCAGTGATGCCCACCTTGGCCAGGCCGTCAGCCATCTCCCGGGCTCGCTCGTTGCGCCCGCCGCGTGTGGATTTCAAACCTTGCACCATGGCAGCATCTTCAGGGTCAAACCCCAAACCGACGATGTGAACCGTTTCGCCTGCGAAGGTGACGGATATTTCAGTGCCGGTCAGGTACCTCATGCCCTGGGCTTTTGCTGCTGCGGCCGCACGGTGTTGCCCGCCAATCTCGTCGTGGTCGGTTAGCGCCCACAACTCAACGCCGTTGGCTGCTGCACGCGCTGCCAATACCTCAGGCGTAAGCGTGCCGTCTGATACGACCGAATGGCAATGCAGGTCGGCGTTAAGAATGGAGGTGGCAACTGCGGGCTGCGAAACGGTATGCTTGGTCACATCCTGATTTTAGGCCGCAGCGTATCGCCATGCCGCCAGCTTAGTTAATAGAATTCTGGAGTGCTATAAATTCAGGAGCTTTAGGCGCCCGTATCTATTGGGTTCAAGGCCGATTTAATACTTGAAAATGGCGTTTTCAACCTGTTTTAAGACGATTTGTCTGCAGCCAGACGCACCAGATCGCCATTTTTGGCCAGCGACAACAAACCGGCTTTTGCATAGACCGCCAGCTTGTCCCGCGTGTCCACAATGTCCAGGTTGCGCATCGTTAATTGGCCAATTCGGTCCAGCGGGCTGAATGGTGCGTCTTCAACTTTTTCCATGCTCAGGCGTTCGGGTTTGTAGGTCAGGTTTTGCGACTCGGTGTTCAAGATCGAATAGTCGTTGCCGCGCCGCAGTTCCAGCGTCAC